>JAKLIT010000038.1 GCA_022709465.1 Candidatus Omnitrophota bacterium
TCAACGCGAAGATATGCTCCGCCGCCGCGAAGATATCGGACCTCCGCAATTGCCTGTCCCTTTCCTTCCTGCTGAATTCGGCCATCTCGCCTCGTTTTGAATATTATCTAATTACTGAACGCCCGTTCATAATATATAACACTTGATCCCGCCTATGTCAAGCTAATAACCTTTTGTAGGAGATATATTACCGCATCAAAAAATTCGCGGGAAATACTTCTTTTTTGATAACAGCGCGGCATTAACAAGAATAATCATGGCGGGGACCTCTATCAAAGGGCCTATAACGGTCGCGAAGGCCTGGTTGGAACCTATCCCGAAAATAGCGATCGCTACGGCTATGGCCAGTTCAAAATCATTACTTGATGCGGTAAAGGAAACGGCGACGGTTTGGCCGTAATTAATACGCATTCTCTTCGCTATAAAAAAAGTCGCGAACCACATGGCAAAAAAGTATATTATTAGCGGTATCGCTATCTTTACTACATCAAATGGCATCTGTATGATATAACGCCCCTTCAGGGAGAACATTATTATTATTGTAAACAACAGCGCTACGAGTGTCAGCGGGCTTATTTTCGGAATAAAAACGTCTTCGAACCATCTCCTGCCTTTCAGCCTGACCATGCCTACGCGTGTAAGCGCTCCCGCAAGGAACGGTATCCCGAGATAGAAAAGCACGGTCTTCGCAGCGTCTGCCATGGAGATGCTGATATCCACGCCTTTCGCGAGGCCGAGCCATTTTAGCCCAAGCGTGATGAACAGATATATGTATGCCGCATAGAACAGTACCTGGAACAGCGCGTTGAATGCGACCAGCCCTATCGCGAACTCCCTGTCCCCTTCCGCCAATTCGTTCCAGACGATGACCATCGCGATGCAGCGCGCAAACCCTACAAGTATAACGCCTATCATATATTCGGGATAATTACGCAGAAAGGTTATGGCAAGGACGAACATGACAAGCGGACCGACCACCCAGTTCTGGACCATGGAGAGGACCAAAAGCTTTGGCTTGTTGAATATTTTGCCCATCTCTTCGTATTTCACCTTGGCCATAGGCGGATACATCATAAGGATAAGGCCTATCGCGATAGGTACAGAGGTGGCGCCCACCTGCATATCGGATATTACCCTGGTTACGCCGGGCGCGAAATACCCCAACGCTATGCCCGCAGCCATCGCGGCGAATATCATCGGAGTGAGGAGCTTGTCCAATACGGACAATTCCCGCTTTATCACAATATCTTCATGTTTAGTATAAGGCATATATATGGTATGATCCGGCAAGGATAAATACTATGCCGGTGATCATCCTCATGTAATATTCCATCCTTGTCAGGCGTTTGAACCAAAGGCCCAGTGATGCAACTCCGAGGGCTATCGCAAAAGCGAATATAAGGACGGGTAATCCTGTGCCGACACCGTAAACTAACGGCAACACGGCGCCGTTTTTACTGCTTATCGCCAAAGGGATAAGGCTGCCGAAGAACAGTGCCGCCGAGAGCGGGCAAAAAGCGAGCGCGAATACCGTACCCAGGAGAAATGCCCCGGGAATACCTGCGCCGGCGAGCTTGTCCTGGTGTTCCTGCGAAAGAGAGAATCCCGCCGGGGCCTTAAGCTTTATTATCCCCAGCAGGACCAGCCCTGTGGCCACAAGGAGCGGCCCGACCGCGCGGTTCATGTATTTCTGGAGGAACTGCGCTACCTGCGGGACGCTTAATAACGAATTGACGAGAATAATCCCGACTACGGCATAGGATATCATCCTGCCCGCGGTATACGCCGCGCCAGAGGCCAGGACCATCCCCGGATGGGATACCTTCCTGGCGATAAATGATACTGCAGCGACATTCGTGGCCAGCGGGCACGGGCTTATCGAGGTCAATATGCCCAACCATAACGCCGACCCGAAACTTGCGAGCAATTCAGTCATTGCGCTTCCTTAAGCATGGCCGACATTTCATTTTTTACATAATCGATGAACTTCTGCCTGTTGCCTGAATATTCCCAGATCTTATCGAGGTTCTTCCATTTTATCTCCTTGCCGCCTTTTACCAGCGACAGGACAAGGGACTTAGTGTAAAGCCGGTAATCCTTAACATAATGCCCGTTTTCTTTTATATCCACATTTACCACCTTAAGGCCCGGCCCTATAGCTTCTTTTGAATATTGCTCGAGCTTATGGCATGTGGGGCAGCGCGCCGTGCCGTGGAAATAATAGGCGACTACATGCGCGGCATCCGCATCTTCCGCCGCGTGCGCCGGGCCCGGCAATATCATGCTTATCGAGGCAACCGCCAGTATGGCTATAAATAGCTTGCTCAATCTTCCTCCTCTATTTGGATATGATGCCCTTGATCTCTTCCTTGCTTAATACTTTCCCGGAAGATACCAGGGTGCCGTCTACCGCGAGCGCCGGGGTCATCATCACGCCGTATCCCGTGATCTTGTCGATATCGGTGACTTTCGATATCTCGGCGTCAATGCCGAGTTCCTTTACCGCCGCTTCCGCGTTCGCCTTGAGCTGGTCGCATTTGAAGCATCCCATTCCCAATATCTCGATCTTCATTTTTTTCTCCGTTATTCCGCGATATACCCGAACATGACGCCGGATATCGTCGCCATTATGACAACCAGCGCCACATAAACGGCCGTCTTCTTTGTGCCTATCACGCCCCTTATGACAAGCATGCTCGGCAAGCTCAGCGCGGGGCCCGCCAAAAGCAGCGCGAGCGCCGGGCCCTTTCCCATCCCTGAGGCCATCAGCCCCTGCACTATCGGCACCTCGGTCAATGTCGCAAAATACATTAACGCGCCGACGACAGAGGAAAAGAAATTCGCGAACAACGAGTTTCCGCCGACCAGCGCCGTCACATACCGCGAAGGTATTATGCCTTCATGCCCCGCCCTGCCGAGCAGGAACCCCGATATCAGGACGCCGCCCAATAAGAGCGGCAAAATCTGCAGCGAAAAAACCCATGTCGCGGACATCCAGTCCTTCATCTCGTCTTTTTTGAACCATCTGTACAGCGCGACCGCCGTAAACGCGAGAAATAACCCGGTTATCCACCATCTCCCCGAGTTCGCGAAGACAAGCACCGCGATCATAGAAAAGAAGAAGACTGCGTTCTTCCAGAGCGGGCGCGGCTCTTTGAACACTCCCGGCTGCAACTCCCCTTTTGCGTGACGGGCATGTTCTTCCTTTATGAATATCAAATGCATAATAAAACCTATCACGATACTGAAGGCGACCGCTCCAATTGCGCGCGCGAGGCCTATCTTCCAACCGAGTATACGCGCGGTAAGGATTATGGCTAGCACATTGATGGCCGGCCCCGAATACAGGAACGCTATTGCGGGCCCCAGGCCGGCGCCCCGTTTGTATATCCCCGAGAAGAGCGGTAATACCGTGCACGAACAGACCGCGAGTATTATCCCTGATACCGACGCCACGCCATAGGACAGCAATTTGTTCGCCTTTGCTCCGAAGTACTTGATCACGGATGCCTGGCTGACGAATACCGCTATAGCTCCAGCGATAAAGAAAGCCGGCACAAGGCACAAAAGCACATGCTCCCGCGCGTACCACTTTACCAGCGCGAGGGCCTCGAATACCGCGTTATTGAACCGCAGGCTCTCTATCGGCATGAAATAGCATCCGAGGAACACCGCTATTATATATATGAGTTTCTTCAGGTCCTTCATCCCTTCCCTCTCTTCTTGACCTCGCAGCAGCCGCCTTCTATCCGTATGGCCTTGATATTGACCAGCCCGTCTGCTATCTTCTCCTGCGCCGAGGTCAATATCCTCGAGAATGTCGGCCTGGATATCCTCATAAGCTTTGCGGCGTCGGCCTGCTTCAACCCCTCTAGGCAGGCCAGGCGCACCGCCTCGAACTCATCGAGGGTCAAGGAAACCGCATCCACTTTATTCAGGGGCTTGCAGAGCGGCTTGAAACACCTCTCACCCGGAACGCATTTTATCCATCTCGTCTTTTTCGGCCTCAAGGCGATCCTCCATTATGAACATATGTCCATAACAGTATAGCATACATGCGGCGGTTGTCAACGCGATTATTTTTTCGCGCCGGCCTTGATCAGTAACTGGACTATTTCGTTGTGTTTCTTTTCTTTTGCGAGGCTGTATGCCGTTGAGCCGTCGATGACCTTCGCGTCGACTTTGGCATCCTTCGCGAGGAGGGCTTTTACCACATCGATATAACCGTTATTGGATGCTGCAATTAAGGCGGTGACGCCGTTATTGGCAGTAACATTCACGTCGGCGCCTTTTTCAAGCAGCGCCTTGACTATATCCGTGTAACCGTACTGTGACGCCCACATCAGGGCGGTCGTCCCGTCATCGCTGGCTTTCGCGTCTAACTCCGCCCCTTTCTCCAGCAGCGCCTTCACCACATCAAGGTATCCTCTCTGGCACGCCTGCATAAGGGAAGTGACGCCGTTATCCGTCTTCGCGTTCACGTCGGCGCCCTTTTCAAGCAGCAGTTCCACGACCTCGAGATGGCCCTGTTCGGAGGCATACTGAAGCGCGGTGCCGTTGTAGGTGGTCTTACCGTTAACGTTTACGCCTTTGGCGAGCAGGGAGCGCACGCTGGACACGTCCCCTTTCCAGGATGCCCTTATGAGGTCTTCGCAGGAATTTTCAGCGCAATAACCGGGCCAGGCAAAACAAACGAGCGACACCGCCATCAGGACAAGGGCATGGGATCTCACTGTATCTCCGGGATCAGAACTTATACCTCAAGTCGGCCCAACCCGTATGCGCGGTGAAGTCCTCCTTGTATTCGAAATCGTAGTTCGTCTCGAGGACCCAGTTGTTATTCGCGATAAGGGTCATCTTAGCGCCGGCATTCAGCGAGTTCTGCGCGGGATCAAAACCGTTGGTCGCGAACGAGCCGCCGCCGCCCGAGAATGTCGAGGTCGTCTCCTGCCTGTCGCCGATAAAGTCATAAAGCCACTTCGCGTGGATCTCGGGTATTATAGTCCCCGTCTCCGTCTTGAACGGGCGCTCGAGCTTCATGCCGAGGCCGGACTGAAGCATATCGTAATTCTGGCTGTTGACGTGCAGGTTGAACGCGCCCGCGTTCTTCTCCGTATAACCCTCAAGATGGAGCCGCTCGTACTGCAGCGACGCGATGGGGGTGATACCGAATTCGCCGGACTTGAACGTGTATCCTCCGTCAAACAGCACGGAATACTGCTGGCCGTCATAGTCCGAATTCGCGGTCCTCATTATGGTGCCGACCGCTATATGCCTTAAGCTGTCATATTTATTATAGGCGAACGAGAAAGCGCCGTTGAGGTAATACGGGTTCTCCGCGTCTATATAACCGGCATAGAGCGTACCCTGATAGCTGTCTATGTCAGTTTTGCCGCTGTTGTCTTTCGAATTTATGCCGCTCTGCGCGTAACCGCCGCTCAAGCCCATGCGGACCCTGTTATTGAATGCCGGTATGTCCCCGCCTATGGCAGTGCCCCAGACGGTTGCTCGGTAACCGTTGCTCAACCCGCGCGGGTCCTGGCGAAGGTATTCGCCGAAACCCCGGCCCCACGCCTCGAATCCCTGGAGCCCTTCACATCCGGCCGACACGCCGGTCTCGCCGGCGGAACCGCGCGCCCTGGCGTACAAACCCGTAAGCCTGTCGGTCGTTACGCCGATGAACTGGTTCAGCGATACGTTGCTCGATTCTATGACTCCGCTGTCCACGACCGGGACAAAAGTATCCAGCGCTGAGGCGACCTGCTGGTCGTCCAGGCCTTCAAGAGTGTTAAGCACATCCGTCATATCTGCCGTCGGGTCCAATATATTATCGAGGACCGCGCCGACCGCGGCACCGTTAGGGTCTGTCGCTATGCTGGAAAAACCCGTCCCGAGGCGGCTTGCCATAAGGATAAGGTCGCCGCTTGAGCTCAGGGCCGAGAATTTCAGGCGCGGGTCGCTTGATGTGATGGTACCCGGTATATTCACCCCGGCGCCGCCCGCTCCGTCGATCACCGTGAATGCTGCATTGTTCGGTATATAGATACCGCTCGGGACCGTAACATTAACGCTGCTCCCTGCGGCTACCGCAGCATCGGCATTAGATGTTATCTTGCCGGATGACGACGGGCTCGCGACGGTCACCTTCAGTGTACCGTTCTGGGTATATGTGTTATTTACGGTGACATTAGTCGTCCCTACGTCGAGCGTGCCGCCTGCACCGACCGTGACGGCCGAGCCGTTACCAAGCGCGCTTGCGTTGCCCGCCACGACAGTACCCGCATTTATCAGGGTCGCCCCGCTATAAGTATTAGCGCCGCTAAAAGTAAGGATGCCGGTTCCCTCTTTCGTGAACGCCGTCGCCCCCGCGCCGTCGGATATGACGCCGCTAAACGTCGTCGATCCGTCGTTGCCGCCTGCGGTAAGCGTTCCGGCGCCGGCGGTATTGATGACATTACCCGCTCCGGAGAGGGATCCTATCGTCTCGTTCTTTCCGTTTAAGTTAAGTTCCGCCCCTAAAGCTATCGAAAGAGCGCTGGCATCGGGGACAACTCCCGAGGCGCCTATGGTGAGCCTGCCCTCGTTTACGGTGGTTGCGCCCGTATAATCATCGCCGGTCATGTAAAAGAGGAGTTCTCCCGCGCCGTTCTTTATAACATCGCCGTTGCCGGTTATCTTCCCGGTAAAAGTGTTCATGACAAGAAAATCCCCGTCGCCGTCGAAGGTCAAATTATAGCCGGCGACGCCTGTATCGATACTGCGGTAGAGCAGCATGCTGCCCGCCGCGTCTGTCACACCTATAGTGCTTGCCGCAGTTAGGGTAATAGAGCCTGAATATGTAGACATCCCTGCGGAGCTGTTGAATAAAGCGCCTTCTCCTCCGGTTCCCGAACCGGCTATGCTAAGGGGCTCGTCCTCCGATGCTGTGAAAAGATCGTGACCGTTAAGGTCGAGGGATGCGCCCTCATCGACCGTAGTACCTGCGTCTTGCGTACCGAGGGCCGAATCGTGCCCGAGTTTTATCGTTCCGTGCTGGATGCTCGTAGATCCGGTATAGGTGTTATTTCCGGAAAGGGTCGTCGTGCCCGTACCTTTTTGCTGGACAGCTATGCTCCCTGAAATGATTGGATCAAAAGTAAAATCATCCGTCTGGCCGAAAACAAGATTCGCGCTGCCGCTTCCGCCGGTAACCTCCGCGGCATCTACGGTGCCGGAGGTGGCCGCACCTTCGGCGCCGATAACAAGAAGGCCTTCCGAATCCGCATTCTTGCCGAGAGTGATCGTCCCGCTGCCGCTGTTGACCGTGACAGTAGCCCCGTCATATACTACCAATTCACCGGTACCGGAATCGCCTACCGAAAGATCGGAGCTGGCGCTAAGGGTTGAGCCTGCGTCGCCTACATAAATGGCGCCGTGCGAACCGGCATCCTTTGCTGCATAGGCGTGGGCGCTGTTTACCGCGCCTCCTCCTGAAATGGTCAAGAAACCATCATAAGCCTTGCCTATGTTAAGGTCGCCTGTATTGTTCCAGGTTGAACCCGCGCCGTCAACCGTTACCTCGCCTACATCGTTGTAGCCCACATCCGTGTAGTCGTCACTTACCGTGCCGCCGTCGGTGATATTCAGTTCTCCGGGGCCGTTATTTCCAACCGTAAGCCCGCCGGTCATGGTCCAGGTGGAATTCTCGCCGTCGACGGTCACCTCGCCTGTAGACCCTACCTCACTTGCGATTAATCCCTTGTCGCTGGTCACGGTTCCGCCGTCGGTTATATTCAGAATACCGGCACCATTTTTTCCTACAATAATGTCATTGGTATTCGTCCAGGTGGACCCGGTGCCGGTAACGGTACCGGTACCGGTTGAATCCGCTTCACCGGCGATATTCCCCCAGGTATCGCTTACCAAACCGCCGCTGGAAATGGTCAGTGTACCGGTACCATGATTGCCGACAAAAATGTCGCTGGCATTCGCCCAGGTGGAGCCGGAGCCGGTAACGGTAAAAGTTCCCAATGAGCCGTCATTGCCGCCGACATACGAGCTATAGGCACTGGTCACATCTCCGCCGCCGGAGATGGTTAACGAGCCATTCGCGTTGTCGCCCACGACCAGCCCGCCGCCGATATCCCACGCGGCGCCGGCGCCGACAGTAAAGGCGCTAGTACCGGCGCTCTCGAATTTAAACCATTTGTCCACGATCGTTCCGCCGCTGTTAGCCGTCAATGAGACTTCGTTTCCGTTGGTGTCGAACTTTGTCTCGTGGTCAAGGTCAGGAAGGGCGCTCTCCAGGGCAATAGTGCCGGCCGCGGTAAATTGTATGATATCCCCGTCGGCGCCTGTAGCATTAAGGTCGATGATCGCCTGCCTGAGGGATCCGGCTCCGCTGTCGTTGGTGTTGGAGACGGTAAAAGTGGTCGCGTTGGCTTGTGCGGAAGATAAAAGAAAGATAATGACTGAATACAACAGCAGCCCCGTAACTCTTGTAATGTTTTTCATGACAATTGACCTCCTTGATCTTGCCACTATGCTATCAAATAAATGGACCATATTGCAAGAAAAACTATTACACTATTTCCTCTTCAGGCTGTTCAAGGTTTTTACGACCATGAAGATTGCGAACGCGACGATGAGGAAATCTATGAGGGTATTTATGAAAAGGCCGTAATTCAGCGTGACAGCAGGATCGGTGGCTGTGGCCGCCTTCATCATGAGCTTAAGGTCCTTGAAATCCACTCCGCCGAGGAGCAGGCCTATCGGCGGCCGCGCCGACGACTATACCTACCGCCATGTCTATCGCGTTGCCTTTTACCGCGAATTCCTTGACTATAGACATTTCAGGCCCCCTTCTTTCTTTGCGCCGCGGAAGCTACCGCCTTCGCGACACTTTCGTGCACCGCGGTATTCATGAAATTCGGGACGACTTCGTTCTTGCCCGCGAGCGAAGCGATCGCCTCTGCCGCGGAGAACTTCATCTTCGTCGTTATCTCCTTAGCGCGCGAATCCAGCGCGCCCCGTATTATCCCCGGGAAAGCGAGCGCGTTATTTATGGTCCTTCCGTCGAGAGCTATCGACGCGCCGGCCTCTTCGGCGTCCTTCGGCCATATCTCGGGGACAGGGTTCGCAAGCGCGAAGATTATCGGGCGCTTGTTCATCGACTTGACCATTTCCTTTGTGACGAGCCCGGGGGCCGACAGCCCGATAAATACGTCCTTGCCCTTCAATATATCCTTAAGCGCGCCTTTCTCCCTGCGCTTGTTTGTGATGCGGGCGATCTCCTTCTTATACGGGTTCATGTCGCCCGTCCTGCCTTTATAGATCGCGCCTGCCCTGTCGCAGAAGACAATGTGCCTGAAACCGTAGCCGAGCATGAGCTTTGCGGCAGCGATACCCGCCGCCCCTGCCCCGTTTATGGCTATCCCCACCTTCTCTTTTTTCTTGCCGGTCATCCTGAGCGCTTTTATAAGCGCGGCCAATATTACCGTCGCGGTGCCGTGCTGGTCGTCGTGGAATACGGGCACCCTGACCCTCTTCTGCAGTTTCTGTTCGACCTCGAAACAGAGCGGCGCGCCGACATCCTCTATCATTATGACGCTGAATGTCTCCGCGAGGCACGCGAGCGAATCGACTATCTCGTCGGCGTCTTCGCTTTTAAGCAGCAGCGGGACGCAGCTGACCCCGGCCATCTTATTCAATATTATGGATTTTCCTTCCATGACCGGCATCGCGGCGAGGACTCCGATATTGCCGAGCCCGAGGACGGCGGAGCCGTTCGTAGCTATGCAGACCGTATTGCCTATAGACGTGTATTCACGCGCCGACACGGGATTGGCGACGATATAATTGCAAACCTGCGCGACGCCCGGCGTGTAGATCATGCGCAGGTCGTTGAGCGTCTCCACTTTCACGCGGGGCCTGACCTCGATCTTTCCGCCCCTGTGCAGGTTAAGCACTTCGTCCTGTATGTTCAGGATCTTATACCCCTTGAGGGTCTTCACCGCGGCGATCGCCTTATGGAATTGCCTCTCGTCGTCGAAGAACGCTATTATGTCCCTTATAATATAGTTTGACGTAAGGTGTATCTTAGTGATGTCACCTAATGTTACGCCTTCAATTCCGAGCGCGAGCGCAAGGGTGCCTAGAGCACCCGGGACATCCGGTATCCTGAAACGTATCTTCTTGACGATCTTGTGCGAATATTTCTCTACTTCTGCCATTTTGCCAGCAGCTCCTTCACCTGTTTTACGAATTTATCGTTAGGGGTGGACTTGGAGATGTAATCAAGCCCTCCGATCTTGCCGTCGACGGCCGCGACCTCTTCATCGGTGACAAGCGCGGTAAGGAACGCGACGGGTATCTTCTTGGTCTTGTCGTTAAGTTTCAAGCTTTCATGGACCCGCGTGCCTTCCACGTCGGGCATCATTATATCGAGCAGGACAAGGTCCGGCGACTGTTCCGCCGCCATGGCCAGCCCTTTCCTCGCGTCATTAGAGGATACCACTTCGAAACCCTCTTTCGACAGGACCTCCGTATAGAGTTTGAGCACCATCACGTCATCGTCTATCATCAATATTTTCGCCATGCCCCCTCCTTTAGGTTAACCGACGTTTAGCGGCAGCGTAAAACAAAAACGCGAGCCCTTTCCTTTGCCTTCGCTCTCAAACCACATCCTGCCGCCGTGCAGTTCGACGAACTTCTTGCTCAGCGGCATTCCGAGCCCGGTCCCAGCGTATTTGCGCGAATATTCGCTGTCTATCTGCTCGAACTCCGAGAAAACCTTGCCCCTGTCCTTCTCTTCTATGCCTATGCCGGTATCCCAGACGCATACCGATATCTCCTTGTCGCCGGACTTCCGGGCGGTTATCCCTATCTTTCCCCCGTCGGGCGTGAACTTCATCGAGTTCGACAACAGGTTGAAGACAACCTGTTTCACCTTTCTCTCGTCCGCCCTGACCGCTCCGATCCCCTCTTCTACGCCTGTCGAGAGGGCGATGCCGTGCTTGGCCGCCTTCTCCTTAATAAATACCATACTCTTTTCGAGAAGGGACTTCAGGTCGAAGTCGCTCAGTTCAAGCACCATCTTCCCTGATTCGACCTTCGAGAGGTCAAGTATATCGTTAATGAGCGAGAGCAGGTGCTTGCCGCTTTCGTGGATGTAATCTATGTATTCTTTTTGTTTCCCGTTCAACGGGCCTACGCCCTCTTCCTTTATCAGTTCGGAGAAACCGATTATGGCGTTGAGCGGCGTCCTTAATTCGTGGGACATGTTCGCGAGGAACGAGCTCTTCGCTTTATTCGCGCTCTCCGCCGCCTCCTTCGCTTTCAGTATCTCCTCTTCCGCCTGCTTTAGCCGG
>JAKLIT010000039.1 GCA_022709465.1 Candidatus Omnitrophota bacterium
CTGCCCGACCTTTTTGGGAGCGACACAGAAGATTAGCAAGACAGCCCAATGCGAACTGTGCCCGCGCGGATGCGTGCTCGATGAGGGGCAGAAGGGCAACTGCAGGGCCAGGACGAACAAAGACGGCAAGATAATAACGCTCGTGTACGGCAAACCCTGCGCCGTGCATGTCGATCCAATCGAAAAGAAACCCCTCTATCATTTCCTCCCGGCGTCAAAGGCGTTCTCCATCGGCACCGCCGGGTGCAACCTGCACTGCAAGAATTGCCAGAACTGGGAGATCTCCCAGTCGGAGCCGGAGAAGACGAATAACATGGACTTTCCGCCGCAGGCGGCTGTCAGCGCGGCGGCCGGCAACGGCTGCAAGTCCATCGCCTATACTTATAATGACCCGGTCGTCTTCTACGAGTACATGTGCGATATAGCGAAGATAGCGCGGCCGCGCGGGATCAGGAGCGTTGCGGTAACGGCGGCGTATATAAACCCGGAGCCGCTCGCCGAACTCTGCTCCGCGATCGACGCCATAAAGGTCGACTTCAAGGGCATAACGGAAGATTTCTATAAGAAGGTCTGTTTCGGCCGCCTGCAACCGGTGCTCGATTCGCTGAAGATAATAAAAAAGAGCGGCTGCTGGCTCGAGTTGGTCAACCTCGTCATCCCCACGCTTAACGACAGCAGGGATGATATCTCGCGCCTGGTCGACTGGGTCCTGGATAACCTCGGCGCGGATGTGCCGCTTCATTTCTCGAGGTTCTGGCCGCAGTACCAGCTGCGCGAACTCCCGCCGACGCCCGAAGCGACGCTCGACGCGGCATGGCGGACGGCGAAGGAGAAGGGCATCAAGTACGCGTACATCGGGAACATCGCGCGGCATGACGGCAACAATACATATTGCCCGAAATGCGCGAAACTGCTGATAAAACGCGCCGGCTACGATGTAATGGAAAATAATATCACGAGCGGGAACTGCAAGTATTGCGGGCAGAAGATCCCCGGCATCTGGGAATAACGGAGGCGGATATGAAAAGCATTACGAGAAGGGAGTTCCTGAAGAGGAACTTTGTGCTCGCGGCGGCGGTATTCATCGCCGGCGGGCTTGTCAGGGCGCTCTCCGGGGCTTTTGGCCGGAAGGCCAACGTTTCGGACAAGGAAGCGCGTTATTATAAGACGCTTGCCGGATGACAGGAGCAGGGATGCAAGACCTCGAAGCTATCATAAGGCCGATAAAAGCGGAACTCGCCGCTGTAAAAGGCAATTACGCGCACCAGCTCAGGTGGCAGTCGGAGCCGATAAAAGGCATAGGCAACTACCTTTCGCGCACCCACGGGAAGTTCTTCAGGCCGACACTCGTATTGCTCTCCGCCAAGATGGGTGACAGCGCTAAGATGGACAAGGCGGTCTCGCTCGGCGTCGCGATAGAGCTCATTCACGCCGCCAGTCTGGTCCACGACGATATAATAGACGACTCGTTCCTTCGCAGGAAGCAGGAAACTATCAACAGCAAGTGGGGCAACGCGATATCGGTCATCGCGGGCGATTACCTTCTCGCGAGGGCTTTCGATATCGTCTCGAAGATGGACGAGCCGAAGATAATGACCGTCTTCTCGAGGACCGCCGCGCGCATGTGTGAGGGCGAGCTCGCGCAATTATCGAACGCTTATAACTTCAGCATAACCGAGCACGAATACCTCGATATAATAAAAAGGAAGAGCGCTTACCTCATATCCGACTGTTGCGCCTCGGGCGGTATGCTCGCGGGCTTAAGCGACGAGAAGGTCAACCGCCTCGCGGCATACGGGCTTTACCTCGGGATGGCGTTCCAGATAGTCGATGATTGCCTTGACCTTATAGGCAAGCAGAAGAACCTCGGCAAATCCGTCTGGCAGGACCTCGACGAGGGCAAGCTGACGCTCCCTATAATATTCATACTGAAAGGGGCGTCAAAAAAGGAGAGGATAAAGATCGTCGACCTGATAACCTCCGGCGGGAAGACCGCCCACCGCATACTCAGGGAGAAGGCCTCGGCGACGGGCGCGATCTCGCGTTCGAGGACGATAGCTTTCAACTATATCAAGCTCGCCAAGAAGAAACTGACCGAGAACGACGGCATGCTCAGGAAGACCTTTTACGATATCGCCGATTACGTCCTCGAGCGCAAGGGCTGATAATACAGCAGGCAGGTCGCGGTAAGGTTGATGAAACCGGTAAGCGCGAATACGCGGCTTATCCCGATGACCGGTATGAGCATCGAGCTCGCGATAAGCGCGCCCGCGCATGCGCCGGCAAGGTCGACGCCGTAGACAAAGCCCGGCGAAGATCTCCCGGCCGCTATCGGGAATATGAAACCCGTCAGTATCCCTGGCACGGCCGCAAGAATAAAGAAGACCGGTTGAGGAAAACGCAGGCCAGCCAGAAGCGAAAGTGCCAAAATAAACGAGTAGATATAGAACAGCGACTGGACTCTCCTGTATGCCGCCGTCGCGTCCGCTTTGCCTGCTATCGTCCTTATTGCGCAGGCGCTTCCGATAACGAGGCCCGCCATGAAAGCCGCGAATATCATACCTACCTTATAATAGACATAACCGTATACCGCCTGGAAGGCGACTATCAAACAGACCTGTATCGCCATCCCTGAGAATCCCGCCGCCGCTATCGAAAGATGGTACGGGAAGGCCCGGCTCTTCGACGCGGCCTGGTATGCCGCCGCGGACAACGCGAATACGGCTGCTGCTAACAGCAAAAGCAGGTTAGCGTCCAGCCCGTCGAGCGCGCCGAGCAGCCGCGAGAACCGCGGGTCGGACCGCGCGGACCACAGGACCGTATCGTAATAATAACCTACCGGGCGGAAATCCCGGTTGATCTTAACGTTCCTCGCGTTATCCACGGATTCTTTCGCGTATTTTATCCTCGCGGGATCCATCAAATCCGGAAGGTAGTGCGCGTTGACATAGTCGAGTCCCAGCCCGCGCTCGTTTATCCTGCGCGACAATACAGTGTGGTCGTAAGTGAGCGCGCCTTCGGACGGGGAGGCGAGGAAGACGGCGCTGTCCCCCGGTATCATCTTTATATCGGCGAACTGTGTTGCAAGTGTCTTCTTCAGGCACGCCAAAAATTGCGCCTGCGCGGGGCTTATGTAATCCCCGGAGGAGGCCACCCTGAATGAGAATACGCCGCCCTCGCGGAGTATCTTCCCGATATCGCGATAGAACTCGAACGAGTAGAACCTGTTTATCTGGGCGGTATAGGGGTTTGGCAGGGCGAGTATTATGACGTCATACGCGGGCGCGCCTTTCTTCGCGAGCTCCGCGACAAACAGCCGCCCGTCAATAAGGTGCGGCTTAGCCCTCGGATCCCCGCTTTTTTTCAGTAGTTGTGGATCCATCTCGACGTAGTCGACCGACATGACGGGATGCTTAAGCACCTCATCAAGCGACCCGCCGGCTGAGCCGCCGATAAGAAGGACATCGCGCGGCGACGGATGCTCGAACATCGCGAACTGGACCGAGCCCTCGGCCGTGACGGGATCGTCGCTCGAGGCGACGAGCAGGCCGTTCTCGAAGACGCTAGACTGCGGCCCTCGCGCCGCGCGGACGATATTGCCGTATACCGTATCCTTTACGCTCACTAGGCCGAACCCGCGCCACTGGAACCGCCTTAACGCGAAGTCGAGCGGCCCGGCGAAGGCCAGCATGAAGATAAGGATCAGGGTCGTATAGGAGAAGGAAGTCCACCATCTCGGCGGGGATTTTCTCCTGTCGGCCACTATGAGCACGGAGAGGGAGGTAAGCAATCCGCAGAATACGCAGGCCTCCAGCGGCTCGACGAGCGAGACAAGAGATAAACTGAACGCGAGTCCGCCCGCGGCGGCGCCTGCCGATTCAACGAGATATACCTTACCGCCGTCGGCAAACCGGCAGCTAAGCGCGAAGAGCGCGCCGAACGTCAGGCAGGCCGGCGCGAGAATGACGAAAGAGGACGCCGCCATAGGGAGGACGCCGATTATCTCGCCGGGCGACGCACCCAGGAAGTTTCGTATGTTCCTGATGAAGAAGACCGTCGCCGGAAGGACTACCGGGACGGACAAAAGGAAGATGTGCAGCACCTCCTCGGCGTAGCGCTTGAACCTCGCGGCCATGCTTCCCGCCGATACCCAGAAGAGCCACGCGGATAACATTATCCCGGCGGAGAGTTCGTTGCCGTAGAATACGACGAAGAGCTCGCGCATCAGGATGACCTGCGCGGCCATCGACGCGAACCCGAACGCGAATACGGCGAAATACAATCTCGATCGGTGTTTCATAGAAATAGTATACAAATGTTACTACAAAATAACAATATATTTCATTTGAACAACACGTAATATATGCTAAACTAATATAATATCTAATCTTACAAAAACCCATGAAAAAGAAAAACACGCTTAAAGGGTATCTTTTTGTCTTTACCGCCTTTATATTGACTTTTGTTATCACTTATATAATGGCGGGAATGATAGTTTTTGAAGAGGGGAATATTCTGTTTCCTCTTCTTTGGCTTATAGGATTTTGCGTCCTGGTTTTTAATGTCTGCCTCGCGCTTACCCAGGCGGTTTTCTATTTTTTTTCTGTCGAAACTACTTTGCCGGAATCAAGGCCTGCGGCAAATCCAATGACCGCCGTGGTATATCCCGTCAAAGATGAGACCTTTGGTCTGTACGAAAGGATCAAATATACGATAGAAAACAACGGGGAAGGCAATGCGCATTTCTGGATCCTCAGCGATTCAAAAGGCCCCGCGTTGGAGTATGAAGAAGAGATCACGGACAAGCTCTGCAGGGAGTTTCCCGGAGTAGTCATAAAATACAGGAACCGGCCGGATCCGGTCGAGAAGAAGCAGGGAAATATAAGCGACTGGATAAGTGAGCACGGGGACTATTACAAATATATGGTAGTATGTGATGCCGATAGCGTGCTGCCCGCCGGGACGGTGCAGAAATTCATCGACAAGGCGGAACATCCCGCGAACAACGACGTAGCGATATTCCAGGGCGGGATAAGAGTGATACACGCAAAAACGTTCTTCAGCAAATTTATCGCGCTCGCGACGGAGTCCTCGCAGAGATTCAACGTCACGGTAGTTTGGAGGATATTCGAAAGGTCTATGTCGGTCGGCCATGGTAATATCATAAGGATAGGGCCATTCTCCAAGGTCAGGCTCAAGAAGGGCATTATATGCCATGACATATGGGAGACGGCCTATCTTGACCAGATGGGATACAGGACGTGTTTTTGTGAAGATATAGTCAGCTACGAGGAAGTGCCGGGGAATTATCTTGAAGCGAGGACCAGGGATAGCCGCTGGGCAAAAGGAACGTTCCAGGCCTGGAGCCTGCCTTTCCTGCCTGGGATATCTTTGGCTACCAGGTATCATATAGGGTATTGCGTATACTCATATTTAGCCCATATCCTGCTTCTTTTTTGGCTTGTATCCGGGTTCTTTTGCGCGTCGGAGATAGGCGGACAGCTGTTGAGTTTCCAGAGATACGCGTTCATAGGTTATTCGATGATAGACCTTGAGCTGTCAACAATGCTTATCGGATCGTTATTGATAATGGCTTTCCATAAGATGGTCGCCTGCCGTTCCTTTAAGGACGTATCGAACCTTGTATCGGAGGTACTTTTTTCTACGCTTGTCGCGCTTAACAACGTGTTCTATGTCTCGATGGATTTAGTGTTGATGCCTTTCAGCAGGTTCAATTGGAAACCTATGAAGAAGAACCCGCTTGAGAGCATAACGTTATACGAAACCGCAAAGAGCCTTCTTCCGGGCACGATATTCGGCATATTATGCGTTTTCCTGGGGCTCAAATACTCGGTCCACTGGCTGATGATCAGTTCGCCTTTTATAATCAGTTTTGTTGCCGCGGTTCCGGTAGTGTATTTAACAGCGATGAGGAGCGAATAAAATGAACGAAAAACCTGATCTTTTTAAATCAACAGAACAGGAAAAAAGAAGGCTCGCGAAGGAGCATAACAGGAAACTGCTTGTATTTGCGGTCATAGTGGCGGTATGCGGGTTTATCCCGTTCGGAAGGAATATAAGCGGCATAGCGAGGGTGGTCCCGGAGAAGTACTGTTATATAGACGCTTTTCAATCCGGGATAATCTCGAAAATATTCGCGGACGAAGGCAGCATAGTAAAAGAAGGCGACGATCTCATCGAGATAAAGAACCTCGAGCTAATGTCTGAGCTCGACACTTCCTACAGGAAGGAAGTTATATTGAACGAGGAGACAAAAAAGCTTGAGGAGGAGATCGCCTGGCACAGGAAAGCTCTGGACAGGAACCTTAATCTTTATAATGACGAGGTCATAGCTCCCGCGGAGATGGAGCTTACACGGCTTAAGTATAACAACGCCCGTCATGAATTGGAGATAAACAAGCAAGAGGCCGATATACTGGTGAAGAGAAGGGAGTATCTGCTGAAATCCATCGAGATGACCCGCGTTAAGAGCCCGATGAGCGGGGTAGTCGTGGGAAAACTCAAGGACAAATCCGCTTCGGTGGTAGAGAAAGGCGAGGAGATATGCCAGATAGTGGATAATTCCAAATTCATGCTTGAATTCCCGATCGAGGAGAAGAAGATCCAATACGCCAAGATCGGGCTGCCCGCCTCTATAAGGTTTTATGCTTTCCCGGAAAAGATGTATAAGGGAGAACTCAAAGAGATAAGGCCAATATTCTGGGAAAAAGAGGATAAGATGATAGTAAAAGAAAACGTCATTAATGTGCTTATAGAGTTTGAGGGCGAGGTCCCGAAGGGCTTGAGGACAGGGATGAGCGCGTTTGTGAATATCAATACCGGCAAAACATTCTTCTGGAAGATGTTAAGGGACAAGATCATCTATATGCTTTCGAGCTGATATGAAAAATCGACGTAGTAAAATATTACTGGTAGCCGCGTTCCTAGCGTTTTTAGCGGTCTTTATTTCTGCGACGGACACGCATGCCGAGGCGCTGTCTCTGCGCCAAGCGGTTGATACCGCGGTAAAGAACAGCCCCGACATAGACATATCTAACTTGGAGAAGCAGAGGTCGGATTACAGGTTCAAGTCCAAAGCGGCGGATATGTTGCCGCGTATCAGCAACTTCACGCGTTACTCGAGCGATGAATACTCAAGTGATTCTGCAAACAAGGGATGGCTCGTAAGCGAACAGTTTGTCCAGCCAATATGGAAAGGCGGCAGGCTCTACTACACTAAAGAACTTTACAGGAACCTGAAGGACGTCGCTTCCGTAAGGGCGGCGATAAAGGAACTCGATATCGTCTTTGAGGTAAAAAAGGCGTTCTTCGATGCGATGAAATATTCGGAACTGCTGAAGGTAAGCGAAGAGATAGAAAAAGTAGTGAGCAGCCATTACGAAAACGTGGATAAGATGTACAGGCAGGGGCTTGTGCCGAAGGTGGATGTGCTTAAAACAAAATCGATACTCGACAAAGCCCAGCTGGAGCATGTGCAGATACTGAATGAATACTTCCTTTCCAAGAACCGGCTTAACCATGTCCTCAATGTTCCCCTCGATAACGACTATGACCTGGAGTATCCGGCGCATAATCTCGATGTAAGCCTCACGATGGAAGAGGCGACAAATATATGCCTCGCGAGGAACCCGGCGATGGCCGAGCAAACCCTGAAGGAAAAGAATGCCGGAACGGAAGCGAAGATCGCAAGGTCCGAGCTCTTTCCCGAGGTCGACGCGTACGGCAAGATAGGGAACAAATTCGACTCGTCAGACGCCGGCACTGAAAGGTCGATGGGCGTGATGGTCAATTTCGATATATGGGACTGGGGCAAGAGCTATAACGAGATGAAAGCGTCCGAGTTAGGGTATCAGCAGGCAAAGAAAGAATACGGCATTACGGTCAATAGGTTGACGCTCGACGTTAGGAACGCCTATACCGATTACGATATCTCGCTCAAGAGGATCGCCGCCGCTAAACGTTTCTTCAACAGCATAAGCGAGGAGTTCAGCAAGCAGCTCTCCCGCTTTAATAACGGGCAGGCGACTAACCAGGATGTGCTCGACGCCGAAGCGCTTTATGCGAAAGCCGGGTTCGAACTTATGGAGTCATATGCTTCCAGCGGGCTCAAGAAAGGCGCGCTTGAAAGGGCCATAGGGATCGGCGATATTTCGGAAGTATCCAACCGTCCGTCGGTTTTTGAAAGTGACATGGAGTTCCTGTCATATGTGGAAAACAGGGCGTTCCTGTATTTCGCATGCGAGCAGAATAAGAAGACGGGTTTGTTCAGGGATACCTCGGGCGGAGGTGATTCGAGCATCGCTTCAACCGGGTTCGGCCTTGCGGCCCTTTGCATCGGCGTAGAGAACGGCTGGATGCAGTCAGAAGAAGCAAGAAGCCGCGCGCTTAAGTGCCTAAAGACGCTCGACGCGCTTGACAACAGGAAAGACGGGTTCTTTTATCATTTTCTGCAGATAGATACCGGCAAAAGGGCCGGTACGTCGGAGGTATCGACCGTGGATACCGCTATCCTGTTATACGGAGTTATCGCGGTTTCTGAGTATTTCGGGGGAGAGGTGAGCGAGCTCGGATATAAACTGGTGAGTTCGGTCGCATGGCGCAATATGATAGACAGCGACGGCCGGATATTCATGGGCTGGACTCCCGAGGACAAGATGATGAAGGCAAAATGGAATTATTACACCGATGAAATACTTTTGATGGCCATACTCGCGCTGGGGACGGACGAGAAGGCCCCCGAAAACGTATTTAGCAATTTTGCGAAACAAAAGAAACATTACAAGGATTTCGACCCGTTTATTGTCAGTTGGACCGGATCACTTTTCACATACCAGTACGCGAACATATGGATAGATTTCAGGAACATGGCCGATAAAGAGGGCATCAACTGGTATGAAAATTCAAGAAAGGCCGCAAAAGCCCAGGTAGCGTATTGCGCGGATAACGCCGATAAGTATTCCAGTTTTAAGGACGGGGCATGGGGCATATCATCCAGCGAGACAGAGGACGGATACACAATGGCGATGGGGGCAGTGCCCTGCGGAGAGGTTAGGCCGGAGTTCGACGGCACGGTGTCTATATGCGGTTCCGTAGGTTCAATGGTGTTCACTCCGTTCGATTCGATGAGGGCGGCAAAATATTATTACTCGAGGCCCGATCTTTGGGGCAGATATGGGCTTAAGAACGCTTACAACGACGATAAAGGATGGATATCCAACACGTCTTTCGGGATAGACACGGGGCTGATGCTCCTTTCCCTGGAAAATTTCAGGAGCGGGCTTATCTGGAAACTGGTAAACGGGTCGCCGGTAATTCAGAAAGGTTTTAAGAGGGCAGGATTATCGGTATCGGCCGATATCATGCCGGCAGCTTGCCAGGAGAGCGGAACGGCATTGTCGGGCGCCCGGGGGGAGTTCAACCGCATCGAAGGATTGCTCCTGAAGGACGGCCTTGATTCCGCAAAGAGCTATTTTGCCGGCTCGGAAAAAGCTTACGCCGGGATAATCAAAGATATTTCACTTTTGGACGCCGGAAAACTCACGCCTGGCGATAAAGCGGATAACCTGTTCATGCTCATGGTCATATCGCTGAGGAAACCCGGATACCTTTCATTCGATAAGATAAAACAGGATTACCTTTCTGTCGTAGAGGCCAATTATGCCCTTGCGGACGTGAAAAAGGCATTCCTGGAACACGTAGTGTACATGAGCGAGTCCGGTTTCGGCAAGGCCGCGGATTCCCTGATAGACGGCCTGGCATCGGATAAGGATCCCGGTGATTTCTATCGCGAAACCGGAGAATACGCGCTATCGGACGGTAAGCCGAGTATCGCGTTCCCGTTTTTTTCAAGGTATCTTGCGGCAATATACAGCAAAGAGGGGCCTGATAAATGCGCCAATGAATCGATGAGATTGGAGGAAGTTTTCAGAAGCAAGGGATACCCATACTATTCGGGTCGCCTTGAGATGGTAAGGCTCAAGATAGCGCTTGAGAGCGCCGAAGACCAGTCGGCCGTTATCGATTCAATCAAGGGCAGGGCGGCTTCATTATACCGCCAGGGTTCGGTTTTAGAAGCGATAGAGCTGTATGAGTTGGTGTATAATACAGGAAGAGACAAGGAGTCACTCCTGACGATCGGGGATATATACCTTGAAAGCGGGAAATACGAGACAGCTTTGCGGAAATACCAGGAATATCCCGAAGCCGACGAAAATCCCGAAATATTATTCAAGATGGCCTTATGTAACCGCAAGATGGGTGAAAATTCCGCCGCGTATTCACTGTTCAAGAAGATAGAATTTAAGTTTAAAGAATCGGATTATTACGACGATACGCTTTATTATATCGGTACTCTTAACAAAGAGGCGGGTTTATTCGAAGAGAGCGAGAGATATTTTGAAAAGCTCCGGTCTGAAAAGCCCGGTAGTGAATACGTGGTTTCTGAATAAGGAGGTAAAATGCGACGTTTCAATATTGCCAGATTTTGCATAGTTTGTATGATTTCCGTGCTATATCTTGCTGTTTGTCGGCCATCGTTGCCCGCCCAGACCGTTATTACCGGGCCTTCTTCATCTGAAAAAGCGCAAAGCGAGGCAAACAAAGCCGAAGCCCAGGCGTTGCTCAATAAAGTTCTCAATAAGATAAGGGAGTATGAATTAGTCCAGCCGTCGGTTATACCTTATGGGTTAAGAGTGTTTGTGACGCTTCCGGTCGTTAACCCTGATGTTATAAAGATAATGAACGACAACGGAATATCAATCGCGACATATTTAAGATACCGCGAGGCAAGGCTTCAAGACGGGGGTACAGAGCAGGCCCTGGATAATTGGATAGTAGGGTTGCAGAGGGAGGCCTACGGGCAGCCCGCGGCTTCAGGACAGGATATCCAAAACGACATCATAAGCCAATCCGGAACGGCAAGCGAAGGCGGAAGCAGCAATAAGAACGAGTATTATAATCCCGGAGATTTCGGGACTCAGGGGCAGGGCGAGAGCATCTTCGATCTTTCGCTCGACGATTATGTCAAGAACCACGGTTTGCCGGAAGGGCTTTCCTTCGATGACATGCTGGCGCTCGGTATATTTAATGACGCGCAAGCGGAAACAAGAAATGACGAGTATGATAGGTCCGGTCCGCGGGACGGCAGCGAGGCAGGAAACCAGCGAGGCGAAACGAATAACCAGGGCACTCAAGGAACGGATGCCTCCGGGGACGCTACGAACCAGGATAATACAGACGAGAACTGCACCACCGATGACCCCGGAGAG
>JAKLIT010000004.1 GCA_022709465.1 Candidatus Omnitrophota bacterium
TGGAGAGCCGTTATCGCAGACCAGTTCACATTCGCGAACGTAAGAAAAGCATCTCTGGGAATAGCAGGTTACGTCAAGGCGCACCATTCTTCGAAGAAGACCCCGCCTCTCGTAGTTATCGGCCACGATACCCGCTTCAATTCCAGGGAATTTGCCACCACAGCCGCAAAGATACTCGCAGCCAGCGGCGTAAAAGTCCTCTTGACCGACCGCGATACCCCTACGCCCGTCATATCGTACCAGGTCATCAATAAGAAAGCCGACGGCGCGATAAATATAACGGCAAGCCATAACCCGCCCGAGTATAACGGGCTCAAATTTTCACCTTACCACGGCGGCCCGGCGGCCCCGGAAGTCACGGCCGAGATAGAGAAACGCGCCGCGGCGATCAAGAAAGATATCCCCGAGCCTGCGGTCTCGGGGCTAAAGTACCCCATAGAGGTCTTCGACCCGAGGCCGGAATATTTCGCGAGGATAAAGAACTTAGTCGACCTCGAGACGATAAAGAAAGCGAAGCCCAAGGTGGTCGTCGATGTCATGCACGGCACCGGGCGCGGCTACCTGGACCGTATATTGAAGGAATGCGGCTGCGACGTGGAGGTGCTCAATGACAACCTCGACGTCCTGTTCGGCGGGCATCCGCCGGAGCCGGCCAAAGAGAATATAGAGAAGATGCTGTCTGAGGTGAAGAAGCGCAAGGCGCGCCTCGGCCTCGGAGTGGACGGCGACGCCGACAGGTTCGGCATAGTTGATGAGTCGGGAAGGTTCTATACCCCGGACGAGGTCATAGCGCTGCTCTTTAAGCATCTCATTGAGACGCGCCCGAAGCTCCCGAAGGTCGCGCGCACGCATTCGACCACGACGCTCATAGACCGCATAGCCGCAAAGTACGGCATAGAGGTAGTCGAGACACCGATAGGGTTCAAATATATCGGAGAGGTCCTGCAGACCGGCAAGTGCATCATAGGCGGGGAAGAGTCCGGCGGGCTTTCGATAGCCAACCATGTGCCCGAGAAGGATGGTATCCTCGCGTGCCTGCTCGTTACCGAGATGGTCGCGGCCGGCGGCAAGAAGCTCAGCGGGATAATGGACGGCATATATAAGGAATTCGGCAGGTCGTATCCCGGCAAAATAAATATAAAGCTCGACGACGCGCATAAGGCGCGGCTGCTCAGCATGCTCGCGAAACACCAGCTTAAGAACGTCGCGGGCATGAAAGTGGTAAAGGCGGCCACCGTGGACGGGTATAAATATACGCTCGAGGGCTCCAACTGGCTGCTCGTGAGGCCGTCGGGCACCGAGCCGTTGATACGTTTCCATTTTGAGGGAAGCACCGCCGCGAACAACAAGAAACTCGCGGCCTATTGCCATAAACTGATAAAGGCGGTAGAATCACCTGTGGCGAAGGCAACACCGCCGGAAGAGGACTAAAAATGAAAAAGATAACTATCAAGAAGGTAAAAGGCCGCGAGATACTCGATTCCCGCGGTAACCCGACAGTCGAAGTGGATGTCGTCCTGAGCGACGGCACGTTCGGACGCGCGGCTGTCCCGTCGGGCGCGTCGACCGGCGAGCATGAAGCGCTCGAATTGCGCGACGGCGATAAGGCCCGTTATATGGGCAAGGGCGTCTTGAAGGCGGTGGCGAACGTCGACGACCTGATCGCCCCGGAAGTCAAGGGAATGGATGCTTTCAAGCAGAAAGATCTCGATAACGCCATGATAGAGCTCGACGGCACGCCTACAAAGGCGAAACTCGGGGCGAACGCCATACTCGGCGTATCGCTCGCGGTCGCCAGGGCAGCGGCGAACTCAAAAGGCGTACCCCTCTATAAGTACCTCGGCGGATCGAAAGCCGTGACGCTTCCGGTGCCGCTAATGAATATCATAAACGGCGGGCTTCATGCCGACAACAGCCTGGACCTGCAGGAGTTCATGATAGCGCCGGTCGGGGCGCCGAATTTCCGCGAAGCGCTTCGCATGGGCTCGGAAACATTCCATAACCTTAAGTCGGTGTTGAAGAAGCGCGGCGACAGCACGGCCGTCGGCGATGAGGGCGGTTTCGCGCCGAACCTCAAGTCGAACGAGGAAGCGCTCGAGCTTATAGTCCAGGCGATAACCGCGGCGGGATACAAACCCGGCAAGGACATTTCGATCGCGCTCGACCCGGCGTCGTCATCGTTCTTCAAGGACGGCAAATACGTATTCAAGGCGGAAGCGGCGAAATCAGCGGACGAGATGATAGACATGTACGCCGGATGGATAAAGAAATACCCGATCGTCTCTATAGAGGACGGACTTGCGGAGAACGACTGGGCGGGGTGGAAGAAGATGACCGATGTGCTCGGCGCAAATACCCAGCTTGTCGGGGACGACCTCTTCGTCACGAACGTCAAGTTCCTCAGGAAAGGAATAGACCAGGGCTGTGCGAACTCGATACTCATCAAAGTCAACCAGATCGGCTCGCTGACGGAGACCCTCGACACTATAGCGCTTGCCCTGAAAAACGGTTATACTGCCGTTATCTCCCACCGTTCGGGAGAGACGGAGGATACGACGATAGCCGACCTCGCGGTCGCGACTAACGTTGGGCAGATAAAGACCGGGTCGCTTTGCAGAAGCGAAAGGATCGCCAAGTACAACCAGCTCCTGCGCATCGAGGAGGAACTGGGAAACAAGGCGGTCTACGGGGGACGCACTTGGAGAAGAAGAGGATAGGCTGGAAGATAATAATCGCCTCGGCAGTGCTGGCCGTACTGTTCCTGCCGGGCATAACGAAGTTCACCCAGCTGAAGGCGAGGCAGGCGCGGCTGGATAGCGGCATAGAGAAGTTGAAAGCAGGCGAGGTCGGCCTGCGCGAAGAGCAGGAGCGGCTCGAAAAAGACCCGACTTACATTGAAAAAGTAGCAAGGGAAAAGCTACAAGTCGTTAACAAAGGTGAGACAATAGTAAGGGTAGAGAAGAAGAATGGAAGATAGCGCAGTCAAGACGGATGCTGTTAAGATCGACGATGTAGTGGAAGCCGAAGTCATAAAAATAACGGATTTCGGCGCGTTCGTGAAGTTCGGAAGCGGCAAAAAGGGCCTCATCCATATCTCGCAGGTCTCCGACTCGTATGTCAAAAAAGTCGACGACCACCTGAAGATAGGCGATAAGGTCAAGGCGAAGATAATGAAGGTCTCGCCGGACGGCAAGATAGACCTTACGCTCAAGAGCGGAGCCCCCAGGAAGGACGATTCGAACGGGCGCCAGCAGGGCGGGCAGAGGCCTTACAGGCCGGACCAGGGCGGCAACCGCAGGCCGGGTAACCGCGATACCAGCTTCCGCGAGAACATGCAATCGTCACCGGACGGGAAGTCCTTCAAGAACTCGTCTTTCGAGGATAAGTTCAAGCATTTCCTCGCAGAGAGCGGCGAACGCCAGTCAGACCTCAAAAAGCACATCGAAGAGAAACAGCCCAGGTAAACCGGTTATATTAGGCCTTGCTATTGCGCGCACGGTCTGTTATAATTTAGTTCCCCTTAGAAGAAGGGGAAGTACCGCTCTTTATTAGCGCAGCCTTTATTACTACCGCGGGGTGGAGCAGCCTGGTAGCTCGCAAGGCTCAATGGACACAAAACTCAAAGCAGATATTGCGGAATCAGCCGTAACCACTGAACTCCTGAAAAGGGGTTTCAGCGTGTTACATCCTGTCGGGGATCGACTTAGTTACGACCTGGCTGTCGACCTCGGGGGAAGGCTTCTGCGCATTCAGGTGAAGAGTGCTTGGTACGACGCGAACGCGAAATGTTATGTCGTGGATGCGCGAAGGACCAAAACAAATCGCCGCAGGATGCTAAGAAAACACTACGGCGCCGATGATTTCGATTTCGCGATAATCTACCTTTCCGACAGGAACGCGTTTTACGTGATGCCTGTATCTATTTTCTGCGGATATGAAAGCACGATCACATTCGTGGAAGAAGACAAAAGACAGCGTAAGCCGCGGTCGGCGGATTGTAGAGAGCGTTGGGATTTATTGTCCGATGGGCTCCTCGGCCGGAAACGGCCGAAGGATAGTCTGTCAAATTCGGTGAAGCCCGAAAAAGGTAATACCGAGCCAAGCCTGTCGAAAGACAGGAAGGTGTAGAGACTAAACGGCAGATCCCGGATTTCCGGGAAAGATATAGTCCAGACTACGAACTCCCGAAAGGGAGGCGGCGAAAGCCGAAGTAGCACGCATAACCTTGAGGCCAGAGGTTCAAATCCTCTCCCCGCTACCAATACACAAGTGGGCGTTAACGTAATGTTAACGCCCACTTTGTTGTTTAGGCCAAAAAAATAAGAAAATAGTGGCAATTTTGTAGCCCCCATATCCGCCAAGAAACACGATCTCAAGGCTTAAAATACCTATTGTTCACCTTCCGGGGAAGGCGTATAATTTATGTGCCACAATCAACAAAGTAAAAAACAGGGGCACAGCCGCTGAGTTCAAACGTTAGGTGAGAAAAAATGAAAATGATAACTGTAATAAAATATGCATTGGTGTGTATATTTTCGCTATCTATGAGCAATGCGAATGCTGCCGATGGGCCATTTTCAGAAACCTCGCTAATAGATGCTTTCGAAAATGGTCGCTCTTTGGTTATCGCTAAAATTGTTTCAGTCCAAAGCAAACAAGAACAATACGGCAAATTATACTATTATACAGTGAAGATTGTACAGCCTGTAATTATGGGCGATTTATACGATAAGGATTTAGTGAAACAGGTGGAACTTTATGCGGGAGCGTCTTATGGCGACTCGCTGAAAATTGGAACTATATATACTATATTTATTACAAAAGACACGCCAATGGCCTTCTCTTGGGCTAATAGGAATGATATATGGAAAATTAATCAGAAGAATAAGAAAGAAGTCGATGCATTCATATCTAAAGCCAAACAAATATATGAAAAAACCTCAATTTATAAATTCCGTAACGCAGAAATCGGAAAGTCATATACGCCGCCAGATATTTCTGATGAATTGAAGAATATATGTAATAAGTTCAAGGACAGAGAAGGAGATCGAGCTAAGTTGGCGAAGGCTATTTACCAGTCAGATTTAGGTTCGCGTCCTGATGAGTCAAAAATGGGGTCATCGGTCATAGAATATCTACCCCCTAAGGCGCTTCTCTCGCGAAGTCAGGTTTTACAGCTTATAGGTGAGCCGACTCTAAAATTAGGCAGGACATATTATTGGTTCTGCGGTGTAGATGATACCGGTTCTCCCGAATATACAGGAATTCTAAAAACTACATTTGATCGTAATGAAAATCTGGTTAGATTAATGTACGGCTTAGATAAAATGATAAAATGGAAGAAATAACATATACTCTAACATTTCACTCCAGCGGGCTGTCCTAGCGTCCTGCTCTAATGTTGTCGCCGCTGAGTTCAAACGTTAGAAAGCGAAAAGGAAAATAATGATGGAAATGTGTCCGGTTTGCGGTAAAACCAGCAATATGGTCACTTCCACATCCACTCGGACCGTAGAAGACTCCTCCGGAGAGAAAAAGAGGATTAAGACCATTTCATTCCACTGCGAGAGATGCCATCAATTCGTCCGTAGCGAAGGCGAGGAAGAGGCTGCCGGGCAGTAGTTCAATAAATATTCTTGGTAAAAACACGATTGCCGGCACCTATAAATTTGCGATTGGAGGCTATAATGAAGCCGATAACGATAATCTTAGGGTATGTTTATTGGCCGTTGCTTTACTTCGCGGTGTATTTGCCCGTTATTGTTCCCAGGCTTGATCAATGGCATTGTATCCCACTCTGGATAACATGGATAGTGTTTCTCGGGTTTATCGTGGTTCTAGGAGCACTAGGGTTTAAGACCTCCCACATAGCGATTGTCCTGCATGCCTTCGGAATAGCATGTTTCACAGAAGGATTCTTCTTTGCAATGTCGGCGTTCAGTATGCCCGCTTTCCTTAAGTCATACGAAGCAGGATTTCTCCCAGATGCAATGCTAGATATCCCCATCACCGCGATAATAGTAACTGTTCTTGCGGAAGCCGGACATTATGTTGCGATACTTAGGGAAAAGATATCTAACAATTGCATACACTGTGTAATTACTGACGCATCCAGCGGCGATACGTAACATAGGCGGAGAATGCTATGTTAATTGTTATAGACTCAGACAACTTACTATCTCTTTATAACTCGATTGATGACGCAGCGAAACATCTTGAGGCAATAGACGTTGAAAATAACGAATATGAAATTTATGATGATTCCGGTCAGAAGTATTTAGCAAAACTAACCGCTCCAATCACAGCTTTCAATTCAGGAGAATTCACCCTTTGCCCTGAAGGCATACCGAATAAAAACTTGCTTCTAATGGCACTCAAGCGTGTTAAATCCTTAAATCGTAAATTGCGCAATATCGATAACCCCAACCAGCTTATAAATACCATTAAAAAGAGGGAAGCATTATGAAAGCCCTGAAAGCGATAAGGACGCCAGCTTTAGCTTGCTTATTCACTCTTATGCTGTATCTCATTTCCTACGCAGGTGACGCCCCAGATTTAATATGCGCTGCCGGAGAATGCAATATATCAACCGTTCAATCACCCCGGGGCGTATTTGTTTACTCAGACGGAGCAAACCTTCTTAAATACGATTTTGGCACAGAAAAAGAAGAGTTGTTATTTTCCCAAGAAGAAGGTATCAAGTCTCATAAAGATATATCCAACGTAATTTATCCCAATTACTTAAGGTCTAAAAACAGAATAGTATTTGTAGGTTATGACGGGCCAATCGGTAGAGGTCGCATATTTGAATGTGACATTGATGGCAAGAATTGGCTGGAGGTAAAGGCTTCTGATAATATAAAGCAGTTATTCATTTCTCCGGATGGCAGCAAAATATCTTTTGGAAGGTATATTAAACCACAGGGTAAAGGCAAGACGGCCTTGCCCAAAGACTATAGATATCAATTAGTAATAAAGGATTACAATGGGTTGGATGATAATAGCTATGAACGAGTAATCGCCGATGATTTTTCCGGGCGTAATTGTTTTTGGCAATCAAACGATGCAATATTATATTCGGATGTTAATTCAAACACAGTTAAAATGGCTCTTAAAACCGGGGATAAGAGTATTGCCGTAAAGGGATTAGAGCCAGTCGGAATGAGTAATGATGGGGAACTTTTGTTATGTGCTGACAGAAAAAACATATATTCAGTTAACACAGATAGCTATATTCCTGTTTTATTAAAGAAATTCAATCCAGGCGTTAACCGTGGATTTGTCCTATCTCCGGATAAACGCTATCTTATATATAGCAGGCTCAGAGCTTTTGAACTATTCATCCTCGCAGAGACGAAGGATCTGTGTTTATATGATTTAAATACCAACAAGGAAAAGCTATTAATAAAAGGCACTTCGCTATTGAGTGGATTTTGGATAGAATAATTGTTTGCCGTAAATTAAATGAAAAGGGAGGGGATAATGGAATACCAATTATTTAATATGTGTCCATTTACAATAGCATCTGTTGGCGGAGGCGGGAGTTTTGCTGGGGTTGGATCTGAAAGTTATACGTGGACTCACTCCCCTTGTTTAGAAGGTAACTGCCGGCTTTGGACGTATAAGTTAGATGAGAAAGGAGAAGTTTATGTGCAAGGTTGCTCGTTACAATTTATCGGTTTAAATAAGGAAGAAATTATTAAGAACCTTGAAATAAAAAATAAAATTATCACGGAAACTAACGAAAAGGCAGAACGAATTACCCGAGGCGATTTTTGTGAAACATGTATGCATATAGAATCAAGGTTTCTTGGTGATTCGACCTGTCAACTAACTGGCAAGGTGATAGACAAGAAACACTGGTGCGAAAAATTTAAACGCTACTAATTAAATAAATCCGCATACTTCCGCCGATACTGCATACAACCGTAAGATTCCTGTATGTCTGATCGGTTGTATTATCGTAACTTACTTATTGCAGTGGTATTATGTTAGCGCCTTTTTTGTTTACGTGATATACTTGGGTTCAGGATAAAACAGAAGGAGATCCATGATAGGCTATTGCGGTCTGGACTGCGACCAATGCGGTGCGTTCATTGCTACCCGGAACAATGACGACGCGCTCCGCATCAAAGTCGCCGGGGAATGGTCAAAACAGTATAATGCGCCCATTAAGCCGGAACACATCAACTGTACGGGGTGCCAATCGGCCGGCATCAAGACCTTCTATTGCGACCAGTTGTGCGAGATCAGGAAATGCGCGATGAAAAGATCGGTCAGTACTTGCGCAAAATGCACTGAATTTTCATGTTCTTTAGTCGAGGAGGTGCTTCGGAATGCTCCCGAGGCAAGAAAAACCCTCGAAATGTTGAAGGAGCGTTAATGCGCATTCTCGCGGCAGCGGCAATAATAGGTATTGCATGTTCAGGGACGGCATTCGCGGACTCGAGGGAAGACGCGCTCATCGCCGCCGCGGCGTCCGGCGACGCAAAACAGGTCACATGGCTCGTCGGCGAGGACGTCAATATAAACTGCCACGGGCAGAACGAGACGACGCCGCTCATCGAGGCGGCCAAGAACGGGCAGGAAGCCGTCGTGAAATACCTGCTGATGCATTACGCTTCCGTTAATCTCGACGATAATAATAACACATCCCCGCTAATGTATGCCGCGAAGGGCGGATATACGGCTATCACAGGAGACCTGCTTTCGTCCGGGGCCAACCCCGCCAAGCAGGATATAAACGGCAATACGGCATTGATTTATGCCTCGGAGAACGGGCATATAGATACCGCAAAAGCGCTGCTCGACAAAGGCGCCGACCCGAACCAGAGGAACACCGCCACCGATACCGCGCTTACCGTTGCGATAGTAGCGGGTGACAAGGATATGGTGCAGTTGCTTTTGTCGAAGGGTGCCGATCCGAATACAAAACTCACCGAAGGCACTTTCTACGGCAGGCACGGCGACCGCAGCGGCAACGACGGCATCACGGCCCTGATGAGGGCGGCACAGTACGGCAGTATCGATATAGTGCAACTGCTCCTGGATAAGGGAGCGAAGGTCAACGAAGTGACTACCACGAATGAAACCGCCCTTTCGTACGCCGTCGCCGGAGGCCACAAAGACATCACGGACCTGCTCAGGAGCAAGGGCGCCAGGTAGCAAATACGCAATATTTTGTATCAGATTTATTTTGACACCACAACCCGGTTGTGGTATAAATAATCGTAGTAAAAGCCTACATCAAACAAGTATTCCTCGTTAAAAGAAGAAAAATATGTCCCTCGGACTGTCCTTAATTGACGTTGCGTCATTGGAGGCAAGATGATCGAGAGGTATACCCTGCCCAGGATGGGCAAGATCTGGGAAGACCAGAACCGTTTCCAGCGCATGCTCGACGTGGAGATAACCGCCTGTGAGGCATTCGCGAAGAAGAAACTCATACCAAAATCCGCCCTTTCCGAGATAAAGAAGAGGGCCCGCTTCGACGTAAACCGCATCAAAGAGATCGAAAAAGAGACAAAACACGATGTTATCGCCTTCATAAAGAGCATATCCGAGAACGTCGGGCCCGACGCGAAGTACATACACATGGGCCTGACCTCGAGCGACGTGCTCGATACCGGCCTCTCGCTGCAGATGCGCGACGCGGCCGACATCATCCTTGACGGCCTCAAGAGGTTCCTTATAGCGCTCGAGAGGAAAGCCAAAAAATACAAGAACACGCCGTGCGTCGGAAGGACCCACGGAGTGCACGCCGAACCGATGGCCTTCGGGCTTAAGTTCGCGCTGATCTACGCCGAGACGCAGCGCAATATAGCGCGCATGAAGGCCGCGCGTGAGGCGATCAGCGTCGGAAAGCTCTCCGGAGCGGTCGGCACGTTCGCGAACGTCGACCCGTGGGTCGAGGAGTACGTATGCAGGCGCCTCGGGCTCGAGCCGGCGCCGATATCGACACAGGTCATCCAGCGCGACAGGCACGCGCAGTTCCTTTCGACGATAGCCATAATCGGCGGGACGCTCGAGAAGTTCGCTACCGAGGTCAGGGCCCTCCAGAGGACAGAGGTCCTCGAGGCGGAGGAACCGTTCACCGAGGGGCAGAAGGGTTCGTCGGCGATGCCGCACAAGCGCAACCCCGTCATCTGCGAGCGCATCGCGGGGCTCGCCAGGGTCCTGCGCGGTAACGCGCTCGCGTCGATGGAGAATATCTCATTGTGGCACGAGAGGGACATCTCGCACTCGTCGGTAGAGCGTGTGATCCTGCCGGATTCGTGCATACTCATAGATTACATGCTCAACCTCGCGACCGACGTCGCGATGCACATGGCCGTATACCCCGAGAGGATGATAGAGAACCTCGACAGGATGAAGGGCCTTGTCTTCTCCCAGAGGGTGCTTCTCGCGCTTATAGGCAAGGGTGTAACGAGGAACGAGGCGTACGACCTGGTCCAGCGCTGCGCGATGCGCGTCTGGAAGGAGAACGTGGAGTTCAGGTCCGCGCTGGCGGATGACATCGAGGTGACGAAGTATCTCGCGCAGGAAGAGATAGAGGCGTGCTTCGACCTCGGATATTACACCAAGAACGTGGACAAGATATATAAACGGTTAGGGCTATGACAGAGAAGACAAAGGAACAGGTGATACTCGCCACCGAAGGCGTGCCGCTGAAATTCTTCAAGCGCGGCAAGGTAAGGGACATCTACGAATATGACGACAAGCTTCTGATAGTCGCGACGGACAGGATATCCTGCTTCGATGTCGTGCTGCAGGAGGGCATCCCGTTCAAGGGCAAGGTCCTGACGCAGATATCCGCGTTCTGGTTCTCGTTCCTGAAAGACCTCACGGAAAACCATATCGTGACTTTCGACATGGACTCCCTGCGCGGCAAGCTGGGGGATTCCGCGGACATGCTGCGCGACCGCTCGATGCTCGTCAGGAAGACGCGTCCGTTACCGATAGAATGCGTCGTCAGGGGCTACCTCTCCGGCTCCGGCTGGAAGGAATACAAGGAGAACGGCGAGATCTGCGGGATCAAACTGCCGAAGGGCCTCAAGGAATCGGACCAGCTGCCCGAACCGCTCTTCACCCCGTCGACAAAAGAGGACGTAGGCCATGACATCAACATGACCGAGATCGGCGCGAGGAAGAAACTCGGCGACCGGCTTTTCGAGCTCGTGAAATGCAAGGCGATAGCCATATACAATAAAGCGGCGGCCTATGCCGATTCGAAAGGCATCATTATAGCCGATACGAAATTCGAGTTCGGCGTGACGGAAGAGGGCAAGACGATACTGATAGACGAGGTGCTTACGCCCGATTCGTCGAGGTTCTGGCCGAAGGAGAAGTATAAGCCGGGCGGGCCGCAGATGAGTTTCGACAAGCAGTTCGTGCGCGATTACCTCGAAGGCCTGGATTGGTGTAAAGTGGCCCCGGCGCCTAACCTGCCGGAGGATATCATAAAAAAGACGAGCAAGAAATACCTCGAGGCGTTGAAGAAGCTCACAGGCAAGGAGATCTAAGTGCTCTGGCGCGTTGAAGTAAGCGGAAAAGACGGGGCGCAAGACCCCGGCATAAAGAAAGATATCGAGGACCTCGGAGTCAAGGGAGTAAATTCCGTCGAGGTAGTGCAGGTATATATCATCGAGGGGGATATCGGGCAGCAGGAGATCGGGAGGATATCCTCCGAACTGCTCGCGGACCCGGTGACCCAGCGTTTTTCTTTCGGCAAGGGCCCCCTTAACGGCAAGGGCATCTCCGCGAAACGCGCCGTCATCGAAGTCACGTATAACGCCGGCGTAATGGATCCCGTCGAGGAGAGCGTCAGGAAAGGCATACTCGACCTCGGCATCGACGGTGTCGAGACGGTCAAGACCGCCAAGAAATACATCATCTCGGGGAAGGCCTCCGGAAAAGACCTAAAGACGATAAGCGAGAAACTGCTCTTCAACAAGGTCATACAGCATGTCGTATCTGGGCACGGTTCATACACCTCGAAGAACCCCCCGAAATATGGATTCAAGCTCGTAACGGTAGCGATGCTCGGCGCGTCCGGCAGGGAGCTCGAGAGGATAAGCAGGGAAGGCCAGCTCTTCCTCGACCTGGCCGAGATGCGCCGCATAAAAGAGTATTTCACGCGGCTCGGGCGCAACCCGACCGATATAGAGCTCGAGACGCTCGCGCAGACCTGGTCGGAACACTGCGCCCACAAGACGTTCCGCGGCATGGTCGACTACGAGGCGGGCGGGAAGAAACGCCGCATAAAGAACCTGCTGAAAGAGACCGTGATGAAGGCGACCGCGGAGCTCAACAAGCCGTGGTGCGTATCGGTATTCAAGGACAACTCGGGCGTCATACGTTTCGACGAAAAGAACAATATATGTTTCAAAGTGGAGACGCATAACCACCCGTCGGCGATAGAGCCGTACGGCGGGGCTAACACCGGCCTCGGCGGCGTGATACGCGACCCGCTCGGCACCGGCCTCGGCGCGAAACCCATTCTCAATACCGATATCTTCTGTTTCGGCGAGCCGGATTACCCGTTCTCCCGCCTGCCGAAAGGCGCACTGCACCCGAAGAGGGTCATGAAGGGTGTCGTCGCGGGCGTCAGGGATTACGGCAACAAGATGGGCATACCGACGGTAAACGGCGCGGTGCTCTTCGACAACAGGTATATCGGCAACCCGCTCGTCTACTGCGGCAACGTAGGGATAATGCCGAAGGATAAGTCATTCAAGGAAGTGGAGAGCGGCGACCTCGCGGTCGTCGTCGGGGGCAAGACAGGCCGTGACGGCATACACGGCGCGACGTTCTCTTCCGGTGAACTGACCTCGGAATCGGAGCAGGTCTCCGCGCAGGCGGTGCAGATAGGCAACCCCATCGAAGAGAAGAAGATGGCCGACTGCATCCTCAAAGCCCGCGATATGGGGCTCTATGACGCGATAACGGATTGCGGCGCGGGCGGCCTCTCTAGCGCGGTCGGCGAGATGGGAGAAAAGACCGGTGCCATGATCGACCTCTCGAAGGTCCCGATCAAATACGGCGGGCTTACCTATACCGAGATATGGATATCCGAGGCGCAGGAGAGGATGGTCATCTCCGTACCGAAGAGCAAGGTGAAGAAACTGCTCGAGGTCTTCGAGGCGGAAGACGTCGAGGCGACGGTGATAGGCGAATTCACGAAAACGAAAAAACTCGAATTATTTTACGGCGCCGAAAAGGTCTGCGACCTGGGCATGGATTTCCTGCACGGCGGGAACCCGAAGGAGGTCAGGAAGGCGAAATGGAAGGCGCCGAAATTCGCCGAACCGAAGTTCGCGTGCCCGAAGGACCTCACGCCTTCGCTGCTGGGCCTGCTCTCGGACTGGGATATCTGCAGTAAGGAATGGATAATCAGGCAGTACGACCACGAAGTGCAGGCGGGCTCGGCCGTCAAGCCGCTTGTAGGCGTGTGCAATGACGGGCCGTCCGACGCGGCGGTCGCGATACCCGTTCTCGGCTCGAAGAGGGGCGTCGTTATATCGAACGGCATCAACCCGCGCTACGGCGACATAGACCCGTACTGGATGGCGGCCTCGAATATCGACGAGGCGCTCAGGCAGATAACCGCCGTCGGAGGGGAGCTTAAGGAAGTCGCGATACTCGATAATTTCTGCTGGGGCGATACCGACCAGCCGCCGCAGCTCGGAAGTCTGGTAAGGGCTTCCCTCGGATGCTATGACGCGGCGAAAGCGTTCGGCGCGCCGTTCATCTCGGGAAAGGACAGCCTGCATAACGAATACATCGTAGGCAGCAGGAGGGTCTCGATACCGGGCACGCTGCTGATCTCCGCGATAAGCGTGACCGAAGACGTCACAAAATGCGTGACAATGGATCTCAAGGAGGCGGGGAGCCTGATATATATAGTCGGCATGACGTTCGATGAGATGGGAGGTTCCCATTATTACGGCCTCAACGGCGCCGTCGGAAATTCCGTGCCGGCCGTCGACCTAAAACGCGCGCGGTCCGTAATGGAGAAGCTCAGCGCGGCGATAAGGTCCGGCATTGTCAGCGCGTGCCACGATTGCTCCGAAGGCGGCATAGGCGTTGCCGCGGCGGAGATGGCTTTTGCCGGCGGCCTCGGGGCGGAGATATCGCTGAGCGACGTGCCCTTCAGGAACAGGTATGCCGCGCGCGGCGAGAAGCGCAGCGACAGCGTGCTCTTTTCGGAGTCGAACACGAGGTTCATAGCCGAGGTCGCGAAAGATAACCGCGAGGCGTTCGAGAAGGCGATGACAGGCGCCGCGATAGGCATGATAGGCAGGGTTATAGACCACAAGGATTTTGTGATATACGGGCTGGACGGCAAGGTCGCGGTGAGGTCGGATATAGACGAACTCAAGGAGGCATGGCAAGGTCCGCTGAAATGGTAGCCATTAAGGGCAGGCCGAAGGTACTGGTATTGCGCGCCGCAGGGACGAACTGCGACGTCGAGACCGCGTTCGCGTTCGAACACGCGGGCGCGTCCGCGGAACAGGTCCATATAAACCGGCTCGTCTCCGGCGAGAAGAAGCTGCGCGATTACCACATTCTCGCGGTACCGGGCGGCTTCACCTACGGCGACGATGTCGCGTCGGGGAAGATCCTCGCGAACGAGCTGAAGTACAAGCTGGCAGCCGACCTCGAGAAGTTCATCGACGCCGGAAAGCTTATAATAGGCATCTGCAACGGTTTCCAGGTCCTCGTGAAGGCGGGACTGCTTCCGGGCAAGGGCGAGGGGGGCGAGCAACTCGAGGCGACCCTTACTACGAATGATACGGCCAGGTACGAGGACAGGTGGGTCTACCTGAGGATGGCCAAGAGCACTAACATGGAATCGCAGAACAGGTGCGTATGGACCCGCGGCCTCGACGAGTTGATATATATACCCGCGGCACACGGAGAGGGCAAGTTCGTCCCGAAGGATCAGGCGGTTCTCGGGAAATTATGGGCCAACGGGCAGGTTGTCTTCAGGTATGTCGACTCGCGCGGGAAGCTCGCGGGTTTTCCGTGGAACCCGAACGGCTCGACAGATAACATCGCGGGAATATGCGATATAACGGGAAGGGTATTCGGCCTGATGCCGCATCCGGAAAGGCACTTGTTCTCGACTCAGCACCCCCGCTGGACGCGCGGGGAAGCGCAGCGCGAGGGCGATGGCGTCAGGATCTTCAGGAACGGGGTCAAGAGCGTCTAGAGGTAAACATGGACGGAAGGATCAAAGAATACTGCGGGCTGTTCGGAGTATACGGCCATAAGGAAGCAGCGCGGCTTACCTATCTCGGCCTGTATGCCCTGCAGCACCGCGGCGAGGAATCGGCCGGAATAGCGTCTTTCGACGGTGAAACGACGCATACCCATAAAGGGATGGGCCTGGTCGCCGATGTATTCAATGAAGGCGTATTAAGCGAGTTGAAAGGCCACGTTGCGATAGGCCATGTAAGGTATTCCACGACAGGTTCCACGACATTGAAGAACGCACAGCCCGTCGTAGTGGATTATTCGCGCGGAACGATAGCGGTCGGGCATAACGGCAACCTCGTCAACGGCTCGCGGCTTCGCGACGAGCTCGAGGCGCGCGGTTCTATATTCCAGACGACGCTCGACTCCGAGATAATCATACACCTCATGGCAAGGCCCGAGCACAAGAACCTTGAGGAAGGGCTCGTATACACGCTGAAGCAGCTTAAGGGTGCGTTCTCCCTCGTAATAATGAAAGAGGACATGCTCGTCGGCGTGCGCGACCCGCACGGCTGGAGGCCCCTGTGCCTCGGCAAATTAGGCGACGCGTATGTGCTCGCGAGCGAGACGACAGCGCTCGACCTCATAGAGGCGGAGTTCATACGCGAACTCGAGCCGGGAGAGGTGCTCTATATAAGCAAGAAGGGCCTGCGCTCGACGAAGCCGTTCGGCGAGAGTAAAAAGGTCGCGCACTGCATATTCGAGCATATATATTTCGCGAGGCCCGATTCGTATATTTTCGGCGAGTCTGTGCACCTTGTCAGGCAGAGGCTGGGGCATGTGCTCGCGAAGGAGCACCCCGTCGACGCGGACCTGATCGTACCCGTCCCGGATTCGGGGACGCCCGCGGCGCTCGGACTCTCGCATGAGTCGGGCATCGAGCTCGAGATGGGCATCATCCGCAACCACTATGTAGGCAGGACGTTCATCCAGCCGCTGCAGCATATCAGGGATTTCAGCGTGAAGATAAAACTGAACCCGATAAAGGCGCTGTTGAAAGACAAGAGGGTCATCGTCGTCGACGATTCGATAGTGCGCGGCACGACGTCGAAGGCGAGGATAAAGAAACTCTATGACGCCGGCGCGAAGGAAGTCCACATGAGGATATCATGCCCGCCGATCAGGTTCCCGTGCTTCTACGGCATAGATTTCCCGACGAAGAAGGAACTGATCGCGGCGACACATACGGTGGAAGAGATACGCAAGTACCTCGGAGTCACGACCCTCGGGTACCTTTCGGTCGAGGGGCTGTTAAGCTGCGTCTCGTGCCCGAAGGACTACTGCACGGCGTGCTTTACCGGCGATTACCCGGTGCCGTTCGGCGGAGAGGCAAACAAGTTCGCTACTGAGCATAAAGGATATTAAAATGGGGCTTACCTACAAGAAGGCCGGTGTCGATATCATTGAAGCGAGCCGTTTCGTCGGCGCGATAACAAAGTACACGCGCAGTACGGCGCGAAAAGGGGCGGACTGCAAGCTCGGCGGGTTCGGGGGGCTCTTCGACCTGAAGGCCTCCGGATACAGGGACCCCGTGCTTGTGTCGTCCACCGACGGCGTCGGCACGAAACTCAAGATCGCCTTCCTTGCGGGAAAGCATGACACCGTAGGCATAGACATGGTCGCGATGAACGTTAACGACGTGCTGACGACCGGCGCGGAGCCGCTGATCTTCCTCGATTATATCGCCACGGGAAAGATAGACAGGAAGGTCCTCGCGGATGTAGTGAAGGGAATAGCCGAAGGGTGCAGGCAGGCCGGCTGCGCGCTTGTCGGCGGAGAGACCGCGGAGATGCCGTCGTTCTATAAGCCGGGTGAATACGACCTCGCGGGTTTCTGCGTCGGGGCGGCCGAGAGGAAGAATATAGTCGACAACTCCAGGATGGAGGAAGGGGATATCGCGGTCGGGCTGGCCTCGAGCGGACCGCATTCGAACGGTTATTCGCTGATCAGGAAAGTGTTTTCAGCGGCCGAGCAGAAGAAGCTCGCGAAGGAGCTGCTCGCTCCGACGAGAATATACGTCAAGCCCGTGCTCGAGCTCAGGAGATTAGTGAAAGTAAAAGGCATCGCGCATATAACCGGCGGCGCGTTCTTCGAGAAACTGCCGCGCATAGTCCCCGACGGCAAGACGCTCGTCATAGAGAAGGGCTCGTGGGCGGTCCCGGAGATATTCAGGAAGATACAGAAGAAGGGCCGCGTCGATGAGGTCGAGATGTTCCGCACCTTCAACATGGGCCTCGGCATGGTCTTGGTCATGCCGCCGCGGGATTTCAGCAAGTCGAAAAAAATATTAAGCAGATGGGGAATAGATTCGTGGATAGTCGGCTCGGTTAACAAGGGGGGGAGCCACAAGGTAAAGATAATATGCGGGTTCTAGTTATAGGTTCGGGCGGCAGGGAACACGCGCTGGCCTGGAAGATAAAACAGTCGACACTCGTCGATAAGGTCTATTGCGCGCCGGGTAACGGCGGGATCTCGTCGATAGCCGAGTGCGTCGACATCAAGCCGGACGATATCACGGGCCTTATCGGGTTCGCGACGAGGAACAAGATAGACCTGACCGTCGTCGGGCCGGAGGCGCCGCTCGCGCTCGGGATAGTCGACAGGTTTTGCGTGAACGGGCTCAGGGTCTTCGGCCCGTCTAAGGAAGCCGCGAAGATAGAAGCAAGCAAGGCCTTCATGAAACAGCTCATGAAGAAATACAACATACCTACCGCGGATTTCGAGATATTCGAGGACAGCGCCCGCGCGAAGAAATATATCGACGGGCTTAAACGGGATTTCGTGGTCAAGGCGGACGGCCTCGCGGCCGGCAAGGGAGTGGTCGTATGCTCGTCGAAGGAGCAGGGCATTTCCGCAGTGGAATCGATGATGGAACGGCGCGATTTCAGGAACGCCGGGAACAGGATAATAATCGAGGAATGCCTCGAGGGCGAAGAAGTCTCGATGCTCGTTATAACCGACGGAAAAGATTGCGTGCCGCTCGCGTCGGCACAGGACCACAAGAGGATATTCGACGGGGACAACGGCCCGAATACGGGCGGCATGGGTGCCTATTCGCCCGCGCCGGTGGCGACGCCGGAACTTACGGATTCCGTGATGAAGGATATAATCAGGCCGACGATCGCCGCGATGGGCAAGGAGAACGCCCGCTATACAGGAGTGTTATACGCCGGCATAATGGTGACCGACGAAGGGCCCAAAGTCCTTGAGTTCAACTGTAGGTTCGGCGATCCCGAAACGCAGGTGATACTCCCGCGGCTGAAAAGCGACATTATTGAGCTTATCGAGGCATCGATTGACGACGAGATAGACATGGCCAAGCCGGAATGGGACGAGAGGCCTTGCGTGTCGGTCGTTCTCTCGTCTGGAGGGTACCCCGGGGAATACGAGACCGGCTTCGATATAGAGGGCCTCGACGCGCTCGACAGGGCAAAGGACGTATACGTCTTCCATGCCGGCACAAAGGCCGTCGACGGCAAAACCGTCACCGCGGGAGGGCGCGTACTGAACGTCACCGCCCTCGGTTCGGATATCAGGGACGCGATAGACAGGTGTTATAACGCGGTCAACCTCATAGAGTTCGAGGGGATGCATTTCAGAAGGGATATAGGGTTCAGGGCGCTGAAGAGGTGAACAAAAGGAGTTTCGCATGGCAAAACCAAAGATAGCCGTGATACTGGGGTCGGATTCCGACTTGTCCACGATGGAAGAGGGCTTGAAGGTCCTCAAGGACTTCAAGGTCCCGTTCGACCTTAAGATAATGTCCGCGCACAGGAGCCCCGCGCTCGTGCACGCGTTCGCGAAGACCGCGGAGAAAGAAGGCATACACGTGATAATAGCCGCCGCGGGCGGCGCGGCGCACCTTGCGGGGGTCATCGCCTCGATGACCCGCCTTCCGGTGATCGGCGTCCCGATGGAGACGAGCAGCCTCAACGGGATGGATTCGCTCTTCTCGACGGTGCAAATGCCTTACGGCGTGCCGGTTGCGACGATGGCGATAGGTAAATCGGGCGCGCGCAACGCTTCGATATTCGCGCTCCAGATACTCGCGCTCGAAGACAAGAAGGTCGCCGGCGAGCTCAACGCTTTCAAGAAGAGGCTTGAGGCCGACGTGATAGCGAAGAATAAAAAATTAAGCTTATGACGATAGTAGTGCGCGTCGACGCCTCGCGGCCGGAGGCGGCAAAGATAAAAGAAGCGGCTTCGGTCCTCAAGAACGGCGGGCTCGTAGGTTTCCCGACCGAGACGGTATACGGCCTCGGCGCGAACCTGCTCGACTCGCAGGCCGTAAAGAGATTATACAGGATCAAGAAACGACCGTCCGCAAAACCGCTTACCGTGCATGTCGCGGGCGCGGAAGACGTGAAGAAGATGGCCGTCCGCATACCGTTAAAAGCGGCGAGATTGATGAAGAAGTACTGGCCCGGGCCGCTGACGCTCGTATTGAAGGACAAGAGCGGAAGGAAGACCGGGTTCAGGGTGCCTGACAACAGGATAGCGCTGAAGCTCATCGCGGCGGCGGGCGTTCCCGTAGTCGCGCCGAGCGCCAACATATCGGGCAACAAACCGCCGGTGAGCGCGAAAGAGGTCCTGCGGGACCTCAACGGCCTGATAGAGGTCGTCATTGACGGCGGCAGGACAAAAATAGGGAAGGAATCGACGGTAGTTGATATGTCGGGCAGGAAGCCGGTGATATTGCGCGAGGGCGCGATCCCGGGGCCCAAAATACGCGAGGTCGCCGATGGTTAAGTCCGTCCTGATGATATGCACGGGCAACTCATGCCGCAGCGTAATGGCCGAAGGCCTCCTGAAGAAATGGCTAAAAGAGCATAAGTGCGCGGACATCAGGGTGGCATCGGCCGGCATCGCGACGATACCCGGCATGATGGCCAGCTCCAACGCCGTAGAGGTAATGAAGAGAGAGCACGTCGACGTATCGGGCCACCGGGCCCAGGTGGTGTCGGGGCAGCTTATAAGGGAGTACGATCTCATACTTTGCATGGAGCCGGTGCATTCGCAGGCGATAAAGGAGCTTTTGCCGGAGGCCTCGGAGAAGACGCACCTGCTCGTCGAATACGCATATGACGGGGACGCGGAAAAACCCAGGAACCTCTGGGTCACTGACCCTATAGGCAAGCCGAAGGAAGTGTATGAATCGGTCCTTATGACATTAAAAGACGCGATAGAAAGGGTGGGGAAGAAGATATGCGCATAGCTATTGGCGCCGACCACGGCGGTTTCGGCCTGAAAGCGAAGATAGTAAAGTATCTCAAATCCAAAGGCCACGAGGTAAAGGATTTCGGGTGTTTCTCGGCCGATTCCTGCGATTACCCGAAGTTCGGCTACGCTGTCGCGGACGCGGTAAGCAGGAAGAAATTCCCGAGGGGCGTGCTGATATGCAAGAGCGGCATAGGGATGTCGATCGTCGCGAACAAGTCGCGCGGCGTCCGCGCGGCGCTCGTTTCCGATATCGAGGGCGCGCGCTCATCGCGCGAGCATAACGACGCGAATGTCATCGTCTTCAGCGCGAAGGCGACGAACATATACAAGGCGAAGAGGATGCTCGACGTCTGGTTCTCGACGAGGAGGGCGGGGGGAAGGCATTTGAGGAGAGTAAGGCAGATATCAGACCTGGAGGCGATTTAATGGACCATCTCAAGAAGACGGACCCGGAGATATATGAAGCGATAATCAGCGAGACGAGGCGCGAGGAAGGCAACATAGAGCTTATCGCGAGCGAGAACTTCGTAAGCCGCGCGGTCCTCGAGGCGCAGGGCTCGGTGCTCACGAATAAATACGCGGAGGGCTATCCGGCCGCGCGCTGGTACGGCGGATGCGAGCATATCGATGTCGCCGAGAAATTAGCGATAGACCGCGCGAAGAAGTTATTCGGGGCGGAGCACGCGAACGTCCAGCCGCACTGCGGATCGTCGGCGAACATGGCCGTCTATTTCGCCGCGCTTAACATGGGCGATACCGTGATGGCTCTCGACCTCGCATGCGGGGGCCACCTGACGCACGGGCACAAGGCGAATTTTTCCGGGAAGTATTTCAACATAGTCCCTTACATGGTCGACCGCAAGACAGAGATGCTTGATTATGACGGGATAGAGAAGATAGCCGTCGAATGTAAACCGAAGATGATACTCGCGGGCGCGTCGAACTACCCGCGCGCGATGGACTTCAAGAGGTTCCGCGCGATATGCGACAAGGTCGGGGCGTTACTGATGGTCGACATGGCGCATTTCGCCGGCCTCGTGGCCGCGGGCCTGCATCCCGACCCGGTCCCTTACGCGGAATTCGTCACTACGACGACGCATAAGACGCTGCGCGGCCCCCGGGGGGGCATGATACTCTGCAAAAAGGAGTTCGCGAAGAAGATAGATTCTATGGTCTTCCCGGGCATACAGGGCGGGCCGCTCGAGCATGTCATAGCGGCTAAGGCGGTAGCGTTCAAGGAAGCGCTCGAGCCGGAGTTTAAGGTTTACCAGGGGCAGATACTCAAGAACGCCCGCGTGCTCGCGGCATCCTTCCAGAAGAAGGGCTACAGGATAGTGTCGGGAGGCACAGACAACCACCTCTTCTCGATAGACCTCAATAGCAAGGGGCTCAACGGCAAGGACGCGCAGGAAGCGCTCGACAGGGCAAGGATAACCGTCAATAAGAACACTATACCCTACGACCCGAACCCGCCGATGAAACCGAGCGGGATAAGGATAGGCGTGCCCGCGGTGACTACACGCGGCATGAAAGAGAAGGAGATGGAGGAGATCGCGTCGCTCATGGACGAGGTCTTAAGCAATATAACGGACGCTGCGGCAGCGAAACGGGTCGGCGAAAAGGTCGGTTCCTTCGTGAAAAAGTTCCCGCTTTACGCCGACCTGCTGAAGGGGGCATGACATGTTAAGAAAACCGCCCTTGAAGAAGAAGCGCCCGGAATGGGACGAATATTTCATGAGGATCGCGGAACTGATATCCGAGCGCTCGACATGCCTCAGGAGGTCGGTCGGCGCGCTTATAGTCAAGAACCGCAGGATACTTACGACCGGCTATAACGGCACGCCGAGCGGCATCGCCCATTGCGAGGAGACGGGCTGCCTCCGCGATAAACTGAAGGTCCCCTCCGGCGAGCGCCATGAGCTCTGCCGCGGGCTCCACGCTGAACAGAACGCGATAATACAGGCCGCGCTCTACGGCGTCGACATACACGCCGGGACGCTCTATTGCACCAACCAGCCGTGCTCGATATGCGCGAAGATGCTCATCAACGCCGGCATAAAGGAGATCGTCATCGGCTCGGGGTATCCCGACGAGATGGCGAGGAAATTTTTCGAAGAGGCCGGCATAACCGTAAGGACCGGCCCGGCAAAGGGGAAAAGATGAAATGCCCTTTCTGCGGCACGATAGAGGATAAGGTCATCGACTCGCGCATATCCGCCGAAGGCGACACGATAAGGCGCCGGCGCGAATGCCTCAAGTGCCAGAAGCGGTTCACCACCTACGAGCGCCTCGAAGAGCACCAGATGATGGTCATCAAGAAAGACGGCAGGCGCGAGCCGTTCGACAGGAAGAAGCTCCTCTCAGGGATAGTCAAGGCATGCGAGAAGCGGCCTGTCCCGATGGACAAGATAGAAGGCATGGTTGACGAGGTCGAGCGCCTCATCCAGCGAAATTACGAGAAGGAGGTCTCCTCGACGACGATCGGCGAGTTCGTGATGAAGCAGCTGCACGACCTCGATGAGGTCGCGTATGTCAGGTTCGCTTCCGTGTACAGGCAGTTCAAGGACATCAACCAGTTCATGAAGGAGTTGTCCGGCCTGCTCAAAGAAGGACAGAAACCGGACGATAAGAGCAGGTATTGAAAGAAGCGTTATACTGGGAAAAATCCTCCTCCGCGGCTGCGCCAGCAGTGCGTTGCCTCCTCTGCCCGCATGACTGCAAAATAGCGGACGGCGCAGCAGGGATCTGCGGCGTGCGCCAAAATAACGGCGGCAAACTCTACTCCCTCATATACGGCGAGACGACGTCCGTCGCGCTCGATCCTATAGAAAAGAAACCCCTCTACCATTTCCACCCCGGCGAATATATCCTGTCCCTCGGCACGAAAGGGTGCAATTTCAAGTGCCCGTTCTGCCAGAACTGGGCGATATCGCAGGATGCCGGCGCGCGCACCGAAAAGATAACCCCGTCATGGGCCGTCGCGAAAGCGAAAGAGCTCAATTCATTCGGCATCGCTTATACGTATAATGAGCCGTTCATCTGGTACGAGTTCGTCCTCGATACCGCGAAGCTCGCGAAGAAAGCCGGCCTCGAGAACGTGCTTGTGACCAACGGCTACGTGAACCCCGGGCCGCTGGAGGAGATGCTCCCGCTCATCGGCGCGATGAACATAGACCTGAAGTCGATAGACCCGGGATTTTACGTCAAATACTGCAAAGGAAGCCTAGAGCCGGTACTGAGCACCATAAAAACATCAGCGAAGTCATGCCACGTCGAGATAACGAACCTCGTCATAACGGGCATGAATGACACCGACGAGGATTTCACGAAACTGTCCGATTGGATATGCGATAACGCAGGGCCCGGCACTCCTCTGCATTTCTCGCGGTATTTTCCGTGCTACCAGATGGAAAATCCGCCGACACCGGCCGCGACGCTCAAACGCGCCGCCGCGATAGCTTCAAAGCGCCTGAAATACGTGCATCTCGGCAACGTTTAGCCCCTTGACAAATCGGAGCGGATTCTGGTATCCTATAAGCCAGAAGACAAAGGCGTCTACCTAATATAAGCGACAAAGGGGACGCTTTTTTTGTTTCTATAAAACTATAAAAGGAGCCAGCAAAATGTCCAGCAAGAAGATCGAAGATTTTATGTCTAAGGTCATCGCAAGGGACCCCAACCAGCCCGAATTCCACCAGGCGGTCCAGGAAGTCGTGGAATCCGTCGCCGATTACATCGACGATAACCCGAAATACCAGGAAGAGAAGATCCTCGAGAGGATGGTCGAGCCCGAAAGGGTCATCATGTTCAGGGTCCCCTGGACGGATGATAAGGGGAACATCCACATCAACCGCGGTTTCCGTATCGAGATGAACAGCGCTATCGGCCCTTACAAGGGCGGCCTGCGCTTCCATCCGAGCGTGAACCTCAGCATACTGAAATTCCTCGCGTTCGAGCAGGTGTTCAAGAACGCGCTGACGACGCTGCCGATGGGCGGCGGCAAGGGCGGCTCGGACTTCGACCCGAAGGGCAAGTCGGACGATGAGGTCATGAGGTTCTGCCAGAGTTTCATGACGGAGTTGCAGAGACATATCGGGCCTGATACGGACGTCCCGGCGGGCGATATCGGCGTCGGCGGCCGCGAAATAGGTTTCCTGTTCGGCCAGTATAAGAGGTTGCGTAACGAGTTTACCGGGGTACTGACCGGAAAGGGCCTGAAATGGGGCGGAAGCCTGATAAGGCCGGAAGCGACCGGTTACGGATGCGTCTATTTCGTCGAAGAGATGCTTAAGACCAAGGGCGAGAGCTTGAAAGGCAAGGTCTGCGCGGTATCCGGCGCGGGCAACGTCGCCCAGTACACGGTCGAAAAACTCATCGACCTCGGCGCAAAGGTCGTGACGCTCTCCGACTCGAACGGGTTCATATACGACGAAGGCGGCATAGACAAGAAGGAGCTCAGTTGCGTATTGGAGCTCAAGAACGTCCGCCGCGGCAGGATCAAGGACTGCTCGAAAGAGTTCAAGTGCAAGTATTACGAGAACCAGCGCCCGTGGGGCGTGAAATGCGACGTGGCTTTCCCGAGCGCGACGCAGAACGAGATAAGCGGGGAAGACGCGAAGATGCTCGTCAAGAACGGATGCATCGCCGTAGGCGAAGGCGCGAACATGCCGACGGCCCCGGAAGGCATCAAGGTATTCCAGAAGGCGAAGATACTTTACGCCCCCGGAAAGGCCTCGAACGCCGGCGGAGTCGCGACGTCCGGCCTCGAGATGTCGCAGAACAGCATGAGATTGTCATGGACGCGCAAGGAAGTCGACGAGAGGCTCCACGACATAATGATAGCTATACACGAACAGTGCATGAAATACGGCAAAGAAGGCAATTCC
>JAKLIT010000040.1 GCA_022709465.1 Candidatus Omnitrophota bacterium
GTATACCATCTCTCCTGTTGCCGCGCTCTTGCTATCGACCCAATTCACGTCGCCGAAATCCGTGTTGCTTACATGGTGATCAACGTTGACGACGGTCATTCCGCCGGTTATGAGCCCCGCTACTTTCCCGGTCCTTTCGAGCGTCGGGCAGTCCACTACGAGCGCGCAATCGAAATCCCCGGGTTTTACTTTCTTCTTCATCCTGTCCAGCACGTTGATCGCGCCTATTCCCGGAAGGAAATCGCAGGATATCGGCGGAGGGTCCTGGTCCACTATTACGGCCTTCTTCCCGGCCCTGCGCAGCATGCTTGCCAGCGCGAGCTGCGAACCTATCGCGTCCGCTTCAGGGTCGACATGCGCCGTAACGAGGAACCTCTTATGCCTGCGTATCGCCGCGGCTACGCTGTTAAGGCTCATTTTTATCCTCTTTCTCTTTATGTATCTTATCGAATATCTCGTTAAGATGCAGGCTGTACTCCGTCGACTCATCGAGCCTGAACAAGAGTTCCGGAGTGAACTTCATCCTGAGCCTCTCTCCGAGCAGCTTCCTGATGAAACCCGTAGCGGAATTGAGCCCTTCTGCAGCGTATTCCTTCTCCTTCTTCCCGCCGAGCGAACTGAAATACACCTTCGCGTTCCTCAGGTCCGGCGTGATCTCAACCCTCGTGATCGTCACGAAGCCGATCCTCGGGTCCTTCAGGTTCTCTGATATTATCATCGAGATGCTCTCCCTCATCTCGCTTGCCACCCTTTCAGGCCTTATTCCCATCGTATCTTCTCCGTGGCGAAATCGATCTCGTCCGCCTTAGTTTTGATCTTCCCGTCCAACTTCGCGTAAAGCGCCTTCTCCATTATCTCCTTGAAATGAGGGCCGGGTTTCACGCCCTTTCTCTTCAGGTCCTCGCCGCGCAGGTGCAGTTTTACTTCCGAATATTTTTCGAGGAAGGCCATTATCCTGCGCCTCGCGGTCTGCGAACCGCTCTTCGCAACCAGCATCAGCAGGACATCCTGCGAGTAACCTTTAAGGCAATCGTATATCTCGCTGGGCCTCATCTTGCCTCTCCTCGACAGTATGCCGAGCACTTTGCCGCGGTCCGCCTTGAAACGGTTCAGCTTGGCGGAGTCATCCTTCCTGAGCACAAATTCAGAGCATACCCTCTTCGTATCTTCTGCGCCGAGCCCGTCCAATAGCGCCGCCATGTACAACAGCCAGCGTTCGGTTATATGCTTCCTTTTCATCGGGCTCGTATCATACCATTTCAGGGCCTCACTAGTCCTTCCGAACATCGATATGACAGGTTTCGTCAGCTTGAGCCCCTTGTCTATGAAACGCAGCTCGTTGAGCTCGGAGAGCCTCCTGACCGCCTTCAACGGCTCTTCTTCCGAAAGCATGGCGATCATCTCTTCGCGTATCCTCTGTTTTTGCGTCCTGTCGACCATTTTCAAGCCGACGGCCTTCTTTATCAGTTCTTCCGTATGCGGCTCTATCCTGAAATCGAACCTTTGCTCGAACCTTACAGCACGGAAGATCCTCGTAGGGTCGTCCACGAAACTCAGGTCATGCAGGGCCCTGATCCTGCCTTCTTTAAGGTCTTTCCTGCCGTTGAACGGGTCAAGCAGCTCGCCGAACCTTTTCCTGCCAAGGCCCAACGCCATCGCGTTGATGGTAAAATCCCTCCTGTAGAGGTCATTCTCTATCGGGCCGAACCTGACAGTCGGCAGCGCCGCAGGACGTTCGTATATCTCGGTCCTCGTCATAGCTATATCGATCTTGCATTTACCGCCGGCGGATTTCGCGGGAGCCATCCCTTTTGGGCACGGGAAGAAGACCGTCCCGGTCCCGAACCTCTTATGGTATATGTATACACCGCATAACTCCCTCGCCAGCCTCTTCGCGTAATCTATCGAATTTCCCTCTATGACTATGTCCAGGTCGTAATTCCCTGCCCCGAGTATCAGGTCGCGGACGAAACCCCCGACCGCGAAAGCCTTGAAGCCCATCTCCTCCGCTATCCTGCCGGAGAACCTCAGTAGTTGCGCGACCTTGGCCGGGAAGGCCCTCTTTATGTTCGGTGTAAGGTCTACGGTAAAACCGCCGGCGGCCCCGCTTGTCCCCGGCTCAGGATCCCCGAAAAGCTTCCCGTGGAAAGTGCGGAGCAGGTCGGTCCTTGTAACGAGGCCTGAAAACCTCCTGCCGTCCATCACCGGCACGCACCCTACCGACTTCTGCTGCATTATATCCTGTATTGCATAGATCGATGTGCCGGGACTTACAGGGTATACCTTCCCCGACATATAGCCCTTAAGTCTCGCGTGGCCGAAGCCCCTTGATATCGCGCGGTCCAGGTCCTTCAGCGAGACGATCCCCTCCGGCATACCCGAGGTAACCTTTCCGCGTATTACGGCGTATTCCGACCCCGCTGCCGAGAGCTTTTCCCTCGCGTCGCTGACGGTCTCGTCGATGCCGAGCATCAGCGTCCCGCCTTTTATAAGTTCGCCGGCTTTTATATCCGAGCGTATATGCCCCTTGAGGTATCCGAGCATCTTCGATTTGGCCTCCGGCAACCCGCCGCCCCTGATGACGGCGCCCGCGGCCGTGGGATGCCCGCCCCCGCCGAAAAATGACGCCACCTTGGATACGTCCACGAACGGCAGGCTGCTCCTCGCTATGAACTGGACCTTATCCTTCGTCTGGACAAGTATGAAAGTCACGTTGAAGTTCTCGGCCTCTTCTATCTTATGCGCTAACAGGCTCAGGTCGTCGACATATTCATCGTCGGTCGCCGAGGCAATAGCAAGATGCACCCCGTTGACCACGTGTATCTCTGTCGACTGGATTAGGCGTGCGAGGAGGTTGAGTTCCTTTTCGGTGAGCTCTCTCTTCAGGTACGATGAGACGAGGTTTAAGTCCGCTCCCTGCGATACGAGGAAACTGACCGTGTCTATATCGCGTTTGGTCGTTGTCGGGAATGTCAGGGACCCGGTGTCCTCGTATATCCCGAGCGCCATTATAGTCGCCTCAAGCGGCGATATCCTGAGGCCCTGTTTCCTTACAATGTCGCAGATTATAGTAGTGGTCGCCCCGGCCTTCTCGTATACGTCCTTGTCGGCCCTGATATCGCCGCGGGACCTCGGGTGATGGTCATATACGTGCACCTCGACGCCTTTCCTTCCCGCGAGGACTGCCATCCTCCCTATTCGCGCCGGAGACCGTGTCTCGACCACGATAAGCCGGCCGACATTGTCAAGGCGCGCGTCCTTCTCGTGCTCTATCTTTACTATATCCTCGCTGAGGGACATGAACTCCCTCACGGCCCTCTCCTGCGAACCGGGCAGGACGAGCCTCGCGCCCGGATATAGTTTGCGCGCCGCCACCATCGACGCGAGCGCGTCGAAATCGGCGTTAGTGTGGGTCGTTATAAGATCTGTCAATAGAACAGCGAAACGCCCCCGATAACGGAGTTAGTGTCGATGCCGCCGTTCGGCTTCTTTATACCCAGGTTCGAGATGTGCCTGTAGCGATATCCTACGTTGACCGCGAGGTTGTCCTTTAAGAAATAATAAAGGCCCGCCCCGGCGTGGTCCACGAAATTCGCATGCGAACCCTGCTTCCTCGTCTTCTCAGATATATAGATACCGCCGGTGCCGCCCTCTATATACGGGTAGAACTTGTCCCCCAGAGGGAACATATATTTAAGCCCGAGGCTGCACCCCGCTTCATACTCTGAACTCGGCTTTATGACCGGGTTCGCGAAAGGCTCGACCATGAAAAGCAGGGAGCCCTTTAATCCGTTCCAATTCAGCCATTTCTTCAGGTTGAACCCGAACCTGCCCGCAATATATACGTTATCGTAATCCTTTGGCGCGCCGTCATCTCCTACGTCGGCCGTTCCCCATCCCGAATAGAAACCCGCCTCCTTCAGGGTCGCATCGCTGTTTATGACCTCGGCGGTCTCGGCCATCAGCGCGGATGACGAGACGATCAGCGACGATACCAGCAGGAACACCTTGACAACCTTGGACATCTAAGCTCCCCCTTTCCTCATTTAGTGAACATCATTTTCAACGATACCACAAACATAAATATACCAAACATCCTCTGAAGAAACAAGTTCGAAAGCCCAACCGCCGTTTTCGCGCCCAATAACCCTCCGAGGATGAACCCGACGCATAGGAACGCGGCGGCCTTCACATCTACATAGCCGCTCTTATAATAAACCATGGCGGCAAGTATGCCAATCGGCGGCAGCAACATCGCCAACGTCGTGCCCTGTGCTTGTATCTGCGTGAACTTGAATACATAGATGAGCGCGGGCACTATTATTATACCCCCGCCTACTCCCATAAGGCCGCTTAGCCCTCCGGCCGCTAAACCTAATATAACATAAAGTAAGGCATGAAGCATCTTTAATCTCCTTTGTTCGGCCCGCCGGCCTCCCTCGTCCACTGCTTCTTATAAAACTCGTATGACTTCTTCAACTGCCTCTTGAATATATTGTCGCTGCCGTCACCCATCGATGTCACGCCGAAATATTCCTCATGGTCAATCCTGTCCGGCGAATCCCAGTATCTGGTTCCCGAATTGTGCTCCGACGGGCTTCCGTCCATATACCACCTGTCGAGATAGTCGAATATGCAGCCGCCGACGCAATTGCCGGAACGGTTCTTCTCCATGTCCCTGTAGCAGCCCTCGTGGTATTCTAGCTGCATATCCTCGTCATCGCCCTTATTCTTATTATACGAGAATATCCCGTATTCGGTAAGGAAAACAGGCCTGTCGAAATCCCTTCTTACCTGCTTCCACATCGTCGCAAATCCCCACTTGCCCATATACGCGTTGAGCCCGAGGATATCTATATCCGGAAGGTATTGCCTGTAGAGCGGAAGGTGACTGCCCCTGAACCCTTCGCATATGCCGACCAGGTGGTCCGGGTCGATCTGCTTTATCATCTTTGCGCATTCATTGACCAGCGTCAGGTAATCCTGCATATTGCTTCCGGCGTTGCAGCGGGACCATGTCGCGATATTGTTCTCGTTGCCGAGGAGCCACATAAGCACATAGGGCTCGCCCTTATTGTCCTCGACCATAGCCCGGACGGACTTCTTGATATTCTCCCTCTGGACCGGGTCCGTATAATCGCATCCCTGGTCCCAGGTCGTGCCGCTGCCGACGGTCCATGACCCCATGAAATTCCCCATTATCGCGCGTATGCCGTATTTGGAAAACATCTCCCTGAGCAGGGCCTTGTTTACCGGATGGTCGTATTGCAGGCGAAAGCTCTCACTCTTGCGGTATATGTCGCCGAGAATCGGATTATCGGATGGGACATGGTAGATCCTGATAGTGTTGCATCCCATATCCTTCAATACCTGGAAATCTCCGACGGGATCTTCGCCCGGGTCCTGCCTGTTGTTCCTGTTGCTGTCCACCCATACGTCGCAGGCAATATCGTTCTTACCGTTCTTGTCCTCATCGTAATACATCCAGTCGCGCATCGTCTCGTCACCGGGCGACTCGCCGATCACGACAGGGCTGAATACGACCCCCTTGATATAATACGGCTTCCCGTCCACGATGAGTTCCCACCTGTTGTCAGGGTATTTTACCGCCTTGGATCTCCTGCCGCCCCGCTCTTCAATGGGCTCCGCCGCGATGCAGCACGCATTAACACATATCGCCGCCGCTGTCAGCAGCGCTATGCCTGGCCCATTTACCATTTTTTGAAGACGAAGAATACGGATGCGACCATAAACATGAAACCGACGATATAGTTCCATTTCAATCCTTCCTTCAGGTACAGGACCGAAAATACGCAGAATACGATAAGCGTTATGACTTCCTGCAGGGTCTTGAGCTGCGCGGTCGAATATTCGTAGCTCCCGATGCGGTTAGCGGGGACCTGAAAGCAGTATTCGACGAAAGCTATCAGCCAGCTCACGAGTATCGCGACCTTCAGCGGCGTGTTCCTGAACTTCAGGTGGCCGTACCACGCGAACGTCATGAATACGTTTGAGATCGTCAACAGCACGATGGTGCGCATTTCTTCCTCTATTGTTAAATGGTGCGCCTGGTGCGAATTGAACGCACAACCTTCGGCTCCGGAGGCCAACGCTCTATCCAATTGAGCTACAGGCGCAAATCCTTTCAGGGACGCGGGTGGAATTTCTGGTGTATCTGTTTCAGCCGCTCTTTGTTAATATGAGTATATATCTGTGTCGTGGAGATGTTCGCGTGCCCGAGCAGCTCCTGGACTATCCTCAGGTCCGCCCCGTTCTGTAAAAGATGCGTCGCGAACGAGTGCCTCAACGTATGAGGAGTGACCCTTTTTTTGATCCTCGCGCCCCTGACACAATGCTTTATGACCATCCAAAAGGTTTGCCTCGACATCGGCTTCCCGAGCCGCGTCAGGAAGAGCGACGCCGACTCTCCTTTCTTGAGGAATTTCGGCCTTGCTTTCTGCACATATTTTTCGAGCGCCTCCTTTGCCTTGCTGCCGACGGGTATTATCCTCTCCTTCTGGCCTTTACCGAGGCATCTCACGAAACCCATATCCATATGCAGGTCCGTCAACTTCAGGTTCACGAGCTCCGATACGCGCATGCCCGTCGCATACATAAGCTCGAGCATCGCCTTGTCCCTGAGCCCCTGTTTCAGCCGCGTGTTCGGGCTTACCAGTATCGCTTCGACCTCTTTTTCATCGAGCACGTCCGGCAGGGTCTTCCAGAGCTTCGGCGTCTCTATGACCGAGGTCACGTCTTCCTTCAGTATCCTTTGGCTCGTCAAATACCTGTGAAAAACCTTTATCGCCACAAGGTTCCTCGCGATAGAGCTCGCGTTCAGTTTGCTGTCCTTTAAGCTCATGAGAAAATCCTGGATCTGCGGCCTCTTGACCTTGTTCAGGTCGGTTATCCCGCCCTTCTTAAGGTACTCCGCGTATTTTGAGAGGTCCCTGCCATAGGACTCAAGCGTGTTCTTGCTCAATCCGCGTTCTACAGAAATGAAGTCCATGAACTCCCTGATGAACTCTTCCATTTTACAGGAAAGGGTTCTCCTCTCTCTCTTGCCCCATCGTGGTAGAAGGCCCGTGTCCAGGGTATATCATTGTCCTGTCGTCGATCGTGGCAACCAGCTTGGCGAGCGATTCCGCCATCTGCCGGTCCGACCCTCCGTTTAAGTCCGTCCTGCCGATGCTTCCCGCAAACAGCGTGTCCCCGCTGAAGAGGATATCCCCGCATTTAAGGCACACCGAACCCGGGCTGTGCCCCGGCGTATGTATCACACGGATGGCCAGGTCGCCGGCTTTTATTACGTCACCGTCCTTAATGAACCTGAAATACGCTGCAGCTCCCGCGCCCGCGTCATCCTCATGTATGAATACCGGAAGCTTGAATTCCCTGTTCGCGCCCGTGTGGTCAAAATGCCCGTGAGTATTAATCACACATTCCGCCTTCAATCCGTCTGCGGAAAGCTGCCCGTTTATCTGTGCGGCATCCCCGCCGGGGTCAATGATCACGGCCGCTTTCGTACGGGCGCAGCCGAATATGTAACAGTTTGCCGCAAGGGGGCCGACCTGCAGCGCCCTTAATATATATTTCATTTCACGGGAAGCGTCTGCTCTATCGTATTCAACGGCTTGATCGGCTCTTCTTCCTTCAATATGAAGGACTTTACTTCCTTCGTCTCGAAATTCCTCATTATGACGCGCCTCCTGCTGTCAAGGTCGCTTATCATCTTTGACGCCTGCACTTCAGTCGGCTGCCCCATCTGAAGCTTGCCCTGGACCGACTCGTAGAATTTTATATACTTATCCAGTTCTTCCTTCTTTGGGCTGTTAAGAAGGTCTTGCATCCTCTGGAGGTCCTCGACCGCCCTTGTAGCCGCAAGCACTTCCCTCTTGTTGCTCCCGTGCGTCTTAAGGCAATCTACAAGATCTTCGGTCCACGAGCGCCAGTAGTTGAAATGGTTGCTATACAGGACGTCGTTGGGATATATCCCCTTATAATCCTGCGGGTACATGACCGGGGTGATCTTCTTCGGCGGCCCTTTCCTTACGAACTTTTTCTTCAAGGACTCGCATCCGCACAGGCCCAGAGATAAAGACACTATAAGTACCGCGGTAACAGCGCTGTTCAGTAATCGCCTCATCATCTCTCCTTTATGACTTTTTTGAACTCGTCCTCATCTATGATCCTTATGCCGAGCTTCTTTGCCTTATCATATTTTGAGCCGGGCTTATCTCCGGCTACGAGGTAATCTGTCTTCTTCCCAACGCTCGATGACGCGGACCCGCCGAGGTCCCTGACGGCCTGCTCGGCATCGGGCCTGCTGAAATCCCTAAGCTCGCCCGTAAACACGAAGGTCTTCCCTTCCAGACGTGGAGAAGCGACCTTTTTCCCTGCATCCTCCATCTTCACGCCGGCTTCCCTGAGTTTTCGCAAAACCGCGCCCGACGCTTTATTCGAGAAATACTCCTCTATCGATGCCGCTACTATAGGGCCAATCTCATTGACCTTCACGAGGTCTTCCTTCTTCTGCGCGGAAAGGCCCTCTATTGATCCGTATCTCTTTGCAAGGATATCTGCGATATGCTCCCCTACATGCCGTATGCCCAGAGCGTATATCAGCTTGTTCAACGGGCGGTCCTTGCTGCCCTCAATTGCGTCCTCGAGGTTTTTCGCGGACTTCGCGCCCATCCTCTCGAGACCCTCAAGACGTTCCGCCCTGAGCGAGTAAATATCCCCGTAATCCCTGACAAGGCCTTTGTCTACAAGCTGGTCGGTTATCGATTCGCCCAGGCCTTCGATATCCATCGCCGTCCTTGAAGCGAAATGCGTTATGCTCTCTTTCAGCTGTGCGGGGCAGAATACGTTCTCGCAGCGCACGGCAACCTCGCCTTCCTCCCTTTTTGTGCCGGCTCCGCAGGCAGGGCATTTTCCCGGCATCGCGAACCTCTTCTCCCTGCCCGTCCTCGCCGAAACAACCGCTTCAACGACCTGCGGTATTATCTCCCCCGCCTTTTCTATTATTACCGTATCGCCTATGCGTATATCCTTGCGTTTTATCTCGTCCTCATTATGCAGCGACGCGTGCGTTACCGTAGTCCCCGCCACGAAGACGGGCTCGAGCACCGCGACCGGCGTCAGTGTCCCGGTCCTTCCTACCTGCACTTTTATATCAAGCAGTTTCGTCTTAACCCTCTCAGCGGGAAACTTATACGCAATCATCCATCTCGGCGATTTCGAGGTGGCGCCAAGCGCCTTCTGCTGCGCAAATGAATTGACTTTTACCACTATTCCGTCGATATCGTAATCGAGCCCGGAGCGCTTATCCTGCCATGCATCGCAGTACTCTATCACATTTTCTATTCCGGCGCAGACCTTATAATTAGGGTTTACCCTGAACCCGAGACCCTTAAGCCCTTCCAGTAATTCCGATTGCGACTTTAAGTCCTTCCCTTCATAATATCCTATGCCGTGCATGAAGATATTCAACCCGCGCTTCGCGACGATCTTCGGGTCGAGCTGCTTCAGTGAGCCCGCTGCGGCATTCCTCGGGTTCGCGAACAACTCTTCGCCGTCCTTCTCCTTCTCCGCATTTATCTTCCTGAAGCTCTCCAGCTGCATATATGCTTCGCCCCGGACTTCCATCATGCCGAGGCATGCCGCGCCCGATCCGCATTCAAGCCTTAAAGGGATGGCCCTGATGGTCCTGAGGTTCGCGGATATATCGTCTCCTTTCAGTCCGTCTCCCCTTGTAGCCCCTCGGACAAACACTCCGTCCTTGTAGGTAAGCGATACGGATACCCCGTCGATCTTGAGTTCGGCTACATATTCGTATTTGCCTCCGCCGAGGTTCTTCCTGACCCTTTCGTCGAATTCCCTAAGCTCGTCATGGCTGTAGGTATTATCCATGCTGAACATGCGGGCCTTGTGCTCGACCACATCGAACCCGCCGGACGGCTCGCCACCCACGCGCTGCGTGGGGGAATCGCCGGTGACCAGTTCAGGGTGGTCCCTCTCGAGCTTTTCAAGGTCCTTCAGCAGCAGATCGTACTGGCGGTCGGAGATCTCCGGCCTGTTATCCGCGTAATACAGCTTCTCGTGGCGGCGCAGCTCACGCTTTAGCCTTTCCACCTGTTCCTTAAGTTCAATATTCCGCATTTATGCCGAAGCCCCTGAATTCTCCCGTTGCCGGCTCCCACGAAACCTGCTCATCGGCAATGTGGCGTTTCATCATCTCTCGGACGCCTTCCATAAAATCCTTCAAGCTTCCCTCTTCTCCCTCGGCTACGACCTCGACCCTGCCGTCCCTTAGGTTCTTGGCGAAACCCGACACTTTAGATTTTCTCGCTACGGCTTCCGCCGTGAACCTGAATCCGACGCCCTGGACCCGTCCCGAATAATATATATGCAGGCGCTTTTCTATACCACCCATGGCAAAAGTTTATACCTTACTTTCTCGGAATACTTCACGTATCCTTTCAACCCGCTCAAAAGCATCCTGTCTTCATCAAATGCCCTCTTTACGCATATTGCGCATGGCACCAAGGCCGCGATAAGCGCCGTGGGAGAATCCGCAATAAGCGGGAGCGCCGTCGACTTTAGCGCCATAGAAAGGTATCCCGGATGCCTTACGATGCCGTAAGGCCCCGCATCTACCGCGTATTGATCCCTATCGGACTGTAAGCGCGTGAGCCGCTCATAAAACGGGTTCACGGCCATTGCCCAGATGCTTATCGAGAAGGCTATGTAGCATACCGCCATCCCGAGAGACAGGTTCCATACGCCGAACAGGTACCCGTATGCGTTCCTGTATTCCAGGCCGGCAACCAGCGGCACCAGAACGGAATCGGCGAAAAGGTATACCCCGGTAAGCGCCTTGTCCTTTCCGCAGGCATCCTTCCTTATCCGGCCGCGCTCGTTCATCGGCCCCGGCGCTATCTGCATCAGCATCAGCGAGCTTATCGCCGTAAGCGCGAGCACCAGCGAGAAATATATCCTGCCCTGCCATGCGTCTGCGGTTCCCGCCGCCGTAAAATAACAAAACGCGGACACCATTACCCATACAAATGGGGATATGACCGCGTTTATTCCCGAGGAATTTAGATTCATATCCGACCTAGGAACAATGGTCGGGGCGGACAGACTTGAACTGTC
>JAKLIT010000041.1 GCA_022709465.1 Candidatus Omnitrophota bacterium
ATCGGCAGAGATTGCGAGATCCACATGGGAGCGGTCGTCGGCCACATCCCGCAGCACCTGAAGTATAAAGGCGCCAAGACATACCTTAAGGTCGGGGACAGGAACATCATACGCGAATACTGCAGCATACACCGCGGGTTCGAGGAAGGTTCGGCGACGGTCATAGGCAACGATAACCTCTTCATGGGTTTCTCTCACATAGCGCACGATTGCCATATAGGGAACGGCACAGTCGTTTGCAACGGCGCGCTTGTCGCGGGCCATGTCACCGTTGAGGACGGCGCGTTCATATCGGGGAACGTGACGATACACCAGTTCGTGAAGATAGGGGCGCTGGCAATGATAGGCGGGCTGGCCCGCGTGAACAAGGACGTTGTCCCTTATACGCTGATAGAAGGGGATTCCGAGGCCTGCTCCCTGAACACCGTCGGGATAAAAAGGTCGGGAATAAGCGCTGAGGCCGCGGCGCAGATCAAGAGGATATACAAACTCATCTACCGCTCGGGGCTGAACGTGAGCCAGGCGCTCGCGGAAGCCGCGAAGCTCGGCGCGCTCGCTCCCGAGGCGGAAAAAATGGTAAGTTTCATTAAATCTTCGGAGCGTGGGATATGCAAACACAGAAGACCGGCATCGAGCGAAGAAGATATATAAGGTTAAGTACCGTATTCCCCGTCGAATTCGAGGTCATAAGCCTCGACGACAAAGAAGTATTCTGCGAGTTCCACCAGGCCTTCACGCGCGACGTAAGCGAAGGCGGCATGTGCCTCGAGATAAACAACCTTAAGGACGACCTTGCCGAAAAGCTTAACAGGAAATCCGCAAAACTCCGCCTCCAGATAAATATGCCGTTCTCCTCGAAGCCGATAGAAGCGGTCGCCGAGGCTGCCTGGATAAAGAAGATAAAAGAACACCATCCCAACAAATACCTTGCCGGCGTCTATTACGAAAAAATTGCCGAGAAAGACAGGCGGGGAATAGTTGGGCACGCCAGGTTCCTTACCCTAAGGCCGTTCTTTATCGGCGCCGCGATAATACTTCTAGCCGTCTCCGTCGCGCTGACGAGGGTGGAGCTCGCGAAGAAAGAGGCGATGCGCAAGGAGACGGAGAAGAAACTCGCGCTTATAGAATCCGAAAGGGCCAAGCTCGCGCAGGTCCTCGACGAGCTCAGGACTAACAGGGGCGAACTCGAATCCAGGATCAAGAGGTTCGAGCAGGAGAAGATGGACCTCCAGAGGAAGCTCGAAGAGGCGAAGGCCGAAGCGATGCAAAAACCCGAGGAGATCGCGAAGCTCGAAGCGGAACTGGCCAAGGCAAAAGAGAAGACCGACACGCTCAATACTGAGCTCGGCAAGGTCGCCGATTCGAGAAAAGCGCTCGAGGAACAGCTGAAAGTCCTGGAAGAGATAAAGGCCTCGAAACCGGTCAAGGTCACGCTTGCCGCGGGAGGCATTATCGTGGGGAAGGTCATACTCGAAACGGCCGATTCCGTAAGGGTCGAGATACCGACCGGCGTCATAACGCTGAAGAGGGAGCTAATATCGTCAATGGCCACTCCGAGCGAGGAAGAGGTCGCCGAGCTGGCACGCGAGAGGATAAGGCTGGAACTCAGGGCCAAGGAGGTCGAAAAACAGAGGGACCTCGAACGCAGGAAAGCGGAGGAGAGGGAGAAGACCGAGAAGGTAATAACGAAGAAGATACCCGGGGAGCCGGACCAGCTCATATCGAGGAAGATAACCGACCGCGGGGTTGTCATCAAGGGCGGGAGGATCTATGCCGACGGCTCACTCTTCTTCATAAAAGGCATCGCGTACGGCGTAAGCGCACCGGGCCTGCCGCCCGGGGTCGACGGGTGTTTTTCGAAGATACCTATATCGGTTTTCGAGAACGATTTCAGGATGATGAAAAGCGCCGGAATAAACACGATAAGGACATACGAACCGTTCCCGGACGCGTTGCTCGACCTCGCCGAGAAATACGACCTGAAGATCATAGAGCAGGTAGTATACCCATCCGCATACACCGATTATTCTTCCGAGATAGAGCTGAAAGCCCTAAAAAAGATGGCGACCGAGGCCGTGAAGAAGCATAAGAACAGGAAATGCATATTGATGTGGTCGATCTGGAACGACGCGCCTTTCTGCTACGACGAGCCCGGCAACCCAGTCCCCCGCTACGGGTTCGAGACCGTGAATAAGTTCATGAAAGAGATATATCTCGCCGTGAAAGCGGTGGACAAGAGCCGCCCCGTAACGGCGGCGAACATACTGAAGGTCAAGGGTTATGACCTCGGGTTCGATTTCCTCGACGTGATAGGGTGCAACGCGTATATAGGAGGCCATGGTTTTAACTGGCGCGGCAGGGAAGAGGCGGTAAAGTCGGTCAAGGAGATGAAGGAGCTATCGAGGAAATACAAGAAGCCCGTCATTATAACCGAGACCGGGTTCAGCACTTTCGTAAAGAAGGACTCCCAGGACAAGGCGCTCAGCACCCAGATAAAGAGCGCCGAGGACGACCTTGCCGGCATCGTGATATTCGAATGGACGGACGAGTGGTGGAAAGGCGGGAACCCGTCGGTCCAGGACAAGCATATAGAGGAGTACTGGGGCATATTGACCTGGGACCGGAAGCCGAAACCAGGCTTCGAGACGGTGTCGAAGCTGTTCAATTCCATACCTACGGATTCGCTCGGATATTCGCCGTGAGCGGTTCGTAAGAAATTATGCCTTGACAAACAGGGATGCCCATGCTATCCTTTACCACTGGAACCTTTTAATCTGGCCCGGTGAGGCCGGAAAAGGAGAAGAAGATGTATTGTGATCACGGAGAATACTATATTATGCCTGTTTTCGGCTTTGGGCCGATGACAGGCATTTGTGTTTTCGGGGGTATTAATGAAGCTTAAAGAGAAAGCAAAAGTGCTGGATGCGGAGCAGATCGACAAGGCGCTTGTCCGCATAGCGCACGAGGTGCTCGAGAGCAATAAGGATACGGGCAGCCTGGCAGTGGTAGGCATCAGGACCCGCGGGGCCATACTCGCCCAAAGGCTGGCCGGCAAGATTGGAAACATAGCCGGAGCAGAGGTCCCCGTAGGTGCCCTCGACATAACTCTTTACAGGGACGACCTTACCACAGTTGCGGAGCAGCCCGTGGTACACAAGACGGAGATAGATTTCGATATCCATGACAAGGTAATAGTGCTCGTCGACGACGTGCTTTATACCGGCAGGACCATACGCTGCGCGCTGGATGCGCTGATAGATTTCGGCAGGCCCAGGAGCATTCAGCTGGCGGTGCTCGTAGACCGGGGGCACAGGGAGCTTCCTATAAGGGCCGACTATGCGGGAAAGAATATCCCGACCTCACAGAAAGAAACGGTCCAGGTAAAGATAACGGAAACGGACGGGGCCGATGAAGTCGTAGTAGCGGAAAAGGAGGAATAAGGTGGCCGTTACGTGGAATAAGAAAGACCTGCTCGACCTCGAGAGCCTCTCCACCCAGGAGATAGAGCTTATCCTCGAGACAACGGGCTCTTTCAAGGAGATATCCCAGAGACCGATAAAAAAGGTCCCGACGCTGCGCGGCCAGACGGTCGTGCTCTTCTTCTTCGAGCCGTCGACAAGGACGCGGACCTCTTTCGAACTGGCCGCGAAACGCATGAGCGCCGACATCGTGAACATCCAGACGAGCTCCTCGAGCCTTACGAAAGGGGAGACGCTTAAGGACACCGCGAGGAACATAGAGGCGATGAAGGTGAACATCATAATAATGCGCCATTCGTCCTCGGGCGCGCCGCACTTGCTCGCGAGATCGGTCGCGCCGTCGATAATCAATGCCGGCGACGGCTCGCATGAGCATCCTACCCAAGGGCTGCTCGACATATTTACGATAAAAGAGCGCAAGAAAAAGATAAACGGGCTTAACGTCTCGATAATCGGCGATATAGCGCATTCGAGGGTCGCGCGGTCGAATATCTGGGGGCTCGTAAAGCTCGGGGCCAACGTGACCGTCTGCGGGCCGGCGACGCTGATGCCGCCGGAGATAGAGAAGCTCGGCGTGAAGGTGACCTATGACATAAAAGAAGCGATCGAAGGCGCCGACGTCATAAATATGCTCAGGATACAGCTCGAGCGCCAGGGGCAGAGCCTCTTCCCGTCGATAAGGGATTATTCGATGAGCTTCGGGCTTGACTCCGAAAAGATGAAGAACGCGAAGAAGGATGTGCTTATCATGCACCCGGGCCCGATAAACAGGGGCGTAGAGATAACGCCTGATATAGCGGACGGGCCGTATTCGGTCATACTCGAGCAGGTCACGAACGGTATCGCGGTAAGGATGGCCGTCCTCTACCTCGTGTCCGGCGTCAAAGAAAGGGTCGGGTAAAATGGATATCCTCCTGAAGGGCGGCCGGGTGATCGACCCGGCTAACGGCACGGATACGATAGCCGATATCCTCATAAAAGGCGGCAAGATAGCGCAGGCAGGCAGGGAGATAAAGGCAGCCGGCGCGAAGCAGGTCGACTGTAAAGGCAGGATCGTGCTCCCCGGGCTCATAGATGTACACACGCATTTCAGGCAGCCCGGGCGCGAGGACGAGGAGACGTTCGTCACGGGTTCGAGGGCCGCGCTAAAAGGCGGTTTCACGTCGGTCCTCTGCATGGCGAACACGAACCCGGTAATAGATAACAAGGGACTCGTCGAATACGTATATGCCGAGGCCGATAAGGCCGGCCTCATCAATATATACACGGCGGCCGCGGTCACGAAGGGTCTTGAAGGAAAGGAATTGACCGAGATCGGCCAGATAGCGGCGGCAGGCGCCAAGGCGCTCTCTGATGACGGGAAACCCGTAATGAACGCCGAGATGCTGCGCCGCGCGATGGAGTACGCGAAGATGTTCGGCCTTCCGGTGATATCGCACTGTGAGGACGCAAACCTCTCGAAGAACGGCGTCATGAACGAAGGCGCTCTCTCGACAAGGTTAGGGCTAAAGGGCATACCGCGCGCTTCCGAGACGGTAATGGTCATAAGGGATATAGAGATCGCGCAGCTAACGGGCGCGAAACTGCATATAGCGCACGTCTCGGCAAAGGAGAGCGTGGAAGCGTTAAGGCAGGCGAAGAAGAGGAAGGTGAAAGTTACCTGCGAGACATGCCCGCACTATTTTACGCTTACGGAAGAGGCGGTATTGGGCTATAATACGGGCGCGAAGGTCAATCCGCCGCTCAGGACGAAAGAAGACGTCGAAGCGGTAAAGAAGGGCCTCTCTGACGGCACGATAGACGTCATATCCACTGACCATGCGCCGCATTCAGCGGAAGAGAAGGACGTCGAATTCGACTTCGCGTCTGCGGGGATGATAGGGCTGGAGTTCGCGGCGTCGCTGGTGAACTCCGAGCTGGTCAAGGGCGGCGTGCTCGGGTGGAAAGAGGTCGCGCAGAAGATGTCCATGAACCCAGCGGCCCTGCTCGGCCTGGAAGGGAAAGGGTCCCTCTCCGAAGGTTCGGATGCCGATGTTACCGTATTCGACCCCGGCGCCGAATGGACCGTAGAGGCGGCCCGCATAGAATCGAGATCGAAAAATACGCCGTTGATAGGAAAGAAGCTCAGCGGCTTGGCGGTTATCACGATAGTCGGCGGAAAGATAAGATACGAGAACGGAAGATTCGCCTAAACGAAAAGGAGGAGGTCGATGGGTATCAGGATGATAAAGGTTTTGGCGTCCGTTATAGTCGTTTCGCTCGCCGTGGGCTGCGCCGCCCCCGCGAATATGCTGTCGGGCAAGGAGAAGCTCGAGGCGAAGGATTGGCTTAACGCGGGCGACCTGTCTTTCCAGAACAGGGATTGGGACACCGCCCAGTATTTTTATGACCTCGTGGTCAAGAAATACCCCGATTCATATTACGGCAAGAAAGCCCAGGAAAACCTCAAATACGTAGATTACCACAGGAGCCCTGCCGGGAAGACGATAGACGCCGGCAAGGATGCCCTTTCGCCGGTATTCTAGGGGATAACCAGGAGATAGATGAAAGCACGCTTAGTCCTCGAAGACGGGACCCACTTTGCCGGCGAGCAGTTCGGAGCCGAAGCGGAGGCGTTTGGGGAGCTCGTCTTCAACACATCAATGACCGGGTACCAGGAGATCCTGACCGACCCCTCGTATAGGGGACAGGTGGTCACGATGACATACCCGCTGATAGGCAACTACGGGGTCAACGGCGAGGATGTCGAATCGTCGAGACCCTGGGTGGAAGGTTTTGTGGTCAAGGAGTTGAGCAGTATAGCGTCCAACTACCGCAGCAGCGGGACACTCGACGGCTACATGAAAAAATACGGCATAGTCGGCATACAGGGCGTCGACACAAGGGCCGTCACGAGGATATTGCGGACGAAAGGCGCGATGAAGTGCGTAATATCAGCCGGGGACCGCGACGTGGAAGACCTTCTTGAAAGAGTGAAGGTATCCCCCGGACTCATAGGTAAGGACCTCGTCAAGGAAGTCGCCTGCGCAAAGCCATTCGACTGGCCGCAGCAGCCGGGGCAGAAACCCGAGTTTACCGTCGCGGCCATCGATTGCGGGATGAAGCTGAATATCCTCAGGAGCCTTAGCAGGATCGGATGCAGGGTCAGGGTCTTCCCGGCCGCGGCTACCGCAAGCGAGATAATGGCCGTGAAACCGGACGGCCTGTTCCTTTCCAATGGCCCCGGAGACCCCGAGGCGGTGCCTTATCACATAAAAGCGGTCAGGGAATTAAGGGACAAGCTTCCGATATTCGGAATTTGCCTCGGCCACCAGATACTCGGCCTCGCGTTCGGCGGAAAGACGTATAAACTGAAATTCGGGCACCACGGCGGCAACCATCCCGTAATGGACCTCAGGACAAGGAAGGTGGATATAACTTCGCAGAACCACGGTTTCGCGGTGGACATAAATTCGATACCGGAAAACCAGATGGAGCTGACGCACGTAAACCTTTACGATAAGACCGTAGAGGGGATGGAACACAAAGAGCTGCCGGTCTTCTCGGTCCAATATCACCCGGAGGCCTGCCCCGGGCCGCACGACGCGGAGTATCTTTTCGACAAATTCGCTGGAATGATGAGAGAGAGGAAGCATGCCTAAAAGGACCGACATACACAAGATCCTGATAATCGGTTCCGGCCCGATAGTCATCGGCCAGGCGTGCGAGTTCGATTATTCCGGGACCCAGGCGTGCAAAGCGCTCAGGGAAGAGGGGTTCGAGGTGGTGCTGGTCAACTCAAACCCGGCGACGATAATGACAGATCCCGATACCGCAGACGTCACGTATATAGAGCCGATAACTCCCGGGATATTAGCCAAAATAATAGAGAAAGAAAGGCCCGATGCCCTGCTGCCGACGCTCGGCGGGCAGACAGGCCTCAATTGCGCGATACAATTGCACGATTCCGGCGTGCTGAAGAAATTCGGTGTCGAGATGATAGGCGCAAAAGAGTATGCGATCAAGAAGGCGGAGGACAGGAAACTGTTCAAGGAAGCGATGCTGAAGATTGGCCTCGACCTCCCGAAGAGCGGCCTCGCGTATAACATGGAACAGGCGAAAAAGATCGCCAAGGAGATAGGGTTCCCGCTCGTCATAAGGCCGTCGTTCACCCTCGGCGGCACCGGAGGCGGGACCGCGTCCGATTGGCAGGAGTTTGAGCAGATAACGCAGCGCGGCCTCGGCTACAGCATGATAAGCGAGGTCCTTATCGAGGAATCCCTGATAGGATGGAAGGAATATGAGCTCGAGGTCATGCGCGACCTTAAGGACAACGTCGTAATAATATGCTCTATCGAGAACTTCGACCCGATGGGCATACATACGGGCGACTCCATAACTGTCGCTCCCGCCCAGACGCTGACGGACGCGGAATACCAGAAGATGCGCGATTCGGCGATAAAAGTCATCCGCGAGATAGGCGTCGAGACCGGCGGGTCAAATATACAGTTCGCCGTGCATCCCGATACCGGCAGGCAGATAATAATCGAGATGAACCCGCGCGTCTCAAGGTCATCAGCGCTTGCGTCCAAGGCGACCGGGTTCCCGATAGCGAAGATAGCCGCGAAGCTCGCGGTCGGATATACGCTCGACGAGATACCGAACGACATCACGAAGGAGACGCCCGCGTCATTTGAGCCGGCAATAGATTACTGCGTCGTGAAGATACCGCGCTGGGCCTTCGAGAAGTTCCCGAAGGCTGACCAGGCGCTAAGCATACAGATGAAATCGGTCGGTGAGACGATGGCGATAGGCCGGACGTTCAAGGAGGCCCTGCAGAAAGGTATACGCTCGCTGGAGATAGGCAGGTTCGGGCTCGGGGCCGACCCGAAGGACGAATATGAGGCGAAATCCAAGAGCCCCGATTTCAAGGCGGAGATCGCGGAGAAGCTGGGCACTCCGAACCAGGAGCGGCTCTTCTACATAAGGTATGCGCTGAAGGAAGGGTTCACGGTAGACCGGATATTCGCGCTTACGAAGATAGACAGGTGGTTCATCCAGAACATCAAGGAGATCGTCGAGCTCGAGGAAGAGATAAAGAGGTCCGCGATGACGCCGGCGCTTATGCTGAAGGCCAAGCAGTTCGGCTTTTCAGACAAACAGATCGGCCATTTGCGGGGTTCCGGCGAAGCGGACGTGCGGGGCCCGAGGATAAATGACGGGATCAACGCCGTCTATAAGCTTGTCGATACATGCGCCGCGGAGTTCGAGGCGTATACGCCTTACTTCTACTCGACATACGAGCATGAGGACGAGGTCCGCCTGTCCGGCAGGAAGAAGATAATGATACTCGGCGGCGGGCCGAACAGGATAGGCCAGGGCATAGAGTTCGACTATTGCTGTGTTCACGCTTCGTTCGCGCTTAAGGAGATCGGCTACGAGACGATAATGGTGAACTCGAACCCCGAGACGGTCTCGACCGATTACGACACCTCGGACAAGCTCTATTTCGAGCCGTTGACGATAGAGGACGTGCTCAACATCGCCGATAAGGAGAAGCCGGACGGCGTTATAGTCCAGTTCGGCGGGCAGACGCCGCTGAACCTCGCGGTAGCGCTTAAAAAAGCGGGGCTAAAGATAATAGGCACGACGCCCGAAGCCATAGATATTGCCGAAGACAGGGAAAAGTTCAAAGTCCTCGTGGAAAAACTGAAGTTAAGGCAGCCGGTCAACGGCACCGCGTTTACCGTAGAGACCGCGAAGGAGGCCGCGAACAGGATAGGATACCCTGTAATGGTCAGGCCCTCATACGTGCTGGGCGGCAGGGCGATGGAGATCGTCTACGACGACGAATCGCTCGAGTATTACATGACGCATGCGGTCAAGGCATCCCCGGAATTCCCGGTCCTTATAGACAAATTCCTCGACGACGCGATAGAGGTCGATGTCGACATGATAGGCGACGGCGAGACCTTCGTCATCGGCGGCATGATGGAGCACATAGAGGAAGCGGGCGTGCACTCCGGGGACGCGGCGATGGTGCTTCCGCCGCATACGCTGACGAAGAAGATCATGGACGAGATAAGGCAGGCGACGTATGCCCTCGCGAAGGAACTTGATGTTGTCGGGCTCATGAACGTCCAGTACGCGGTCAAGGACGGCAAGGTGTATATACTGGAGGTCAACCCGAGGGCCTCAAGGACGATACCGTTTGTGAGCAAGGCGATCGGAGTGCCGCTGGCCAAGCTCGCGGCAAAAGTGATGTCCGGGGAGAAGCTGAAGGGCCTCGGTTTTACCGAAGAAGTGGTCCCTCCGCAGATATGCGTAAAGGAATCGGTCTTCCCGTTCGTGAAGTTCCCGGGAATAGACATAATACTGGGTCCGGAGATGCGGTCGACCGGAGAGGTCATGGGTATAGACGTGGATTTCGGAAGGGCCTTTGCGAAATCGCAGATGGCCGCGAACAGCGCGCTCCCGATGGGAGGCAAGGTATTCATAAGCGTCCAGGACAGCCATAAGGAAAAGATAGGCCCGATAGCGAAAAGGTTGCGTGACCTCGGTTTCGAGATGATAGCGACGAAGGGCACCGCCTCCGAGCTCAGGAAGAAAGGCGTGGAATCCGAAGAGATACACAGGATAAGCGAGGGCAGCCCTAACATTATCGACCTGATGAAGAAGGGCGATATCAAGTTCATAATAAATACACCGTCCGGATGAGGTCAAGATCAGGTCGCTTGCCGTAGCGCTCGGCATCCCGTGTGTCACGACGATACCGGGCGCGGATGCCGCCGTAAAAGGCATAGACGCGATGCAAAAATACGGGCCCGAGGTCAAGCCTTTGAAGGAATGGCACAGGGCTTTGCAGGATAAACTGAGGCAATAGATGAAGCAGGCAAAGGGGAAGGTCGTATCCAACAGGGAAGTGAAGCCGGGATATTTCCTTATGTCCATAAAGTGCCCGCCTGTTGCAAAAGCCGCAAAACCGGGGCAGTTCCTGACCATCAGGTGCGGTAACGCCACAGAGCCGCTCCTAAGGAGGCCGTTCGGTTTCCACGGCGTGGAAGGCGGCTCATTCCGGATACTTTATGAAGTGCTGGGGAAGGGCACGGCGATGTTATCATCAGCGAAGGCCGGGGAGACGCTCGACATACTGGGGCCCCTGGGTAAAGGATTCATGATCCCGGAAGGCAGGAAAAACATCGTGATAATCGCCGGCGGTATAGGTGTGGCGCCGCTCGCTTTCCTCGCAGAGGAGCTATTAAAGGATAAAAAGAAGGGGATTTCGGTTATAATAGGGGCAAGGGACAGGAGCTCGCTCCTTTGCCGGGAACATTTTGAAGGCCTGGGCATAAAGACGCTTGTGGCTACGGATGACGGCAGTTGCGGCAAGAGATGTTTTGCGACTGACCTGCTGGAAAGGTCGATCGACGGGAAAAGGCCTTCGGAGACGATCTTGTATGCCTGCGGGCCGTCGCCGATGCTCAAGGCCGCAGCGCACGCCGCGAAGAAGCGAGGGATCGAGGCCTACGGGTCTTTTGAGGAATATATAGCGTGCGGAGTAGGCGCGTGCCTCGGTTGCGCGATAAGGACGAAGTCCGGGTATAAACTCATCTGTAAGGACGGGCCGGTATTCAAACTGGAAGAGATGATATGGTAA
>JAKLIT010000042.1 GCA_022709465.1 Candidatus Omnitrophota bacterium
GTAAGCATTATCAATCTTCACGCAAACAGACCTTTCCTCGAAAACATCCTTCGGTATGCCGACGATATCAAGGTACCACGGGTCGGTCTTATTATATCTCTCGTCAGTAAGGCCGACCGGCCCGAAGGTTATGGTCTTCTTGCCGGCGAGCGCTATGCGGTCGACCATCGACAGCTGCTCGAGGGATCCGCCCGCGAGCAGAATGACATTCCGGTCATCCGGTATCGAAGGCGTGAAAGCGAACGGGTACCATTTCTGGCTGAACAACTCCGGCAGGCTGTTTACGAGTTTTGACTTCGATATCTTTCCGCTCGGCTTTGCCAGCTCCGGTATTATCTCTTTTACCGTCTTCTCGTATTCGCTGAGGTAGTCGTTCTCGAGCAGGAGCATGAGCGTCTTTCCCTGCGCGAAGGAAGTCAACGGCGACGCGAGCGCGTATTCCGGGTAATATATCCAGGCCTTAGGGTCCTTCTCCTTCTTCATATTGACCGCTATCGTCCCGGTCGCGTATTGCCCCACGTCGGATATCGGCTTAAGGCTCCTGTCATCCCTGATATATCCGAAATCACCCTCGAATAATTTGTCGTACCACTTGAACCAGCCCCAGCCGACCATCCACGGATAAGAGGCTGTCACGGCCGCCTGCCTGATGTAAAGCTCGGCTACCTGTTGCTCGTCCCCGAGCCTTGCCGAAGCATATCCCATGTTCTCGGGCGTCGCCTGGAGCCAATCGGTGCGGAACCCGCTCTCGTTGATGAATACGGGCAACTTTCCCATGTCGCTGTGGAATTTCGTCTGGAATATTATCTTAGCGTTCGCTATCCAGTCCCTGTCGTAATCGAGGTCGAGGTTGTAATGTACCGGAGATATGAAGTCCATTCCGCTGTTCTCTTTTGTCGAGACAGGGAACGGCGCGACCTCCGGAAGCTCCGTCGTATAGGTAATCATATGGTCAGGGTCGATGATGCGCATGTATGCTGTCAGGTCCTTCAGGAAATCGTTGACGACCCATGAGGTATATTCGACGATGTCGACGCGCCACGGTTTCCTGTCGAGGTCCGTTATCTTTCCCCCTGAGACGATCTCCTTGTCGTTGAGCACGTCCGCGAAGGATATGTATGCCTTTCTCCAAAGCTGGTTGAGTATGGAGACGTTCCCGTATTTCTTCTCGAGCCAGGCCGGCAGGCATTTTACGGATTCCGGCCCCAGTTTAGGGACGCCGTACCTCTTCCTGCCGCTCCAGTCGAGATCGAAGAGCCAGCGCTGGTCCATATCGACCGCGAGAACGCACGGATGGCCCTTAATGTTGGCCAGGAAAGTGTCGTAGAAATGTTTTGCCTGGTCCCTGAACGCGGGGTCCATGAAATCGGGGAACTCCTTGTTCGTGTATGACGTGCGGAAATAAAGGCCGAATTCGTTCTCGTCGCACCATTTCATGATATCCTGCAGGTAAGCGTCCCCGTAGAGGTCAAGCGTATTGAAGCCGTGTTTCTTCATGGTTTCGAGATCCTGGATGGCGTATTCCGCCGTTACCTTCCCCTTCATCGGGCCGTCTTCGGGGCCGTACGCGTATACCATAGCCCTCGAGTAGAAAGGCCTGCCCTTTGGGTCGATAAAGACAGCGCGCCCGTTCTTCTGTCCCATCTTGAAATAGCTGTTTTGCGGCCAGCCCTTCTCCTGCTGGGCATTTAGCGTGAACGCTGCGGACATCATCAACGCGACCAGCATGAACAGTGTCTTTTTCATCTCAGAATAGCACCAGCTTTCTCTTTCCGTAGACCGATATCTCCCATACAGAAAAACCCCAATCGCCGTTCTTGCTTAAAAGGTCGATCTTAATATACCTTGCCCTTGATATCGGGAACGTGACGGTCTCCGTCCCGCCCCTTCCGGCTGCCGTGGAAAAGACCTCTTTCCATGTCGACCTGTCGGACGATACGCCGATCTTATAGGACGAGGCGAACGCCGACTCCCACGATATTATCAGTTTATCTATATCGAACTCTTCCCCGAGGTCCAAGATCAACCACTGGGGTTCCTCGAATATGCTGCTCCACCTCGTGTTAGCCTTACCGTCTATCGCGTTGCCCGCGAAGAAATCCTCCGGCTTGTCCTTGTCCGGGGGCTGGGTCGAGGAGGCCTCGACGCCGGCCGTTTTTACCGGCAGCGGCACCTCGAACCTTATCACGTGCTGTTCCTGAGCTTTTGAAAGCTCAGGAACGTCTTGCGCAAAAGCAAAACACGCGCACGCGACGGATAATAACACGATGATAACGGGGCAGATATTCCTTAACGTCTTATTTTACCTCCACGTCCTTGGGTGTAGCCACTACGGCATGTACGTCCTTCCAGTCCGTTGCGACCGATATGAATGCGGCTACGAACCTGCAATTCTTGGCGGGAGTGGCATCAGCCGGTATCTTTATCTCAACGGCCCTGTCTTCTGCGGGCTTGAAATCCGTTATGGTAGTGACATAAGCAAATCCCGGTTTCGTGTCCCAGTTCTCTATCTGGATGACAAGCTTGTAATTCGACGGGGATATCTTGACGTCTTTCCAAGAGAGTTTTAATTTCGCGGCCGAGCCCTTGCTCACCGTTACGGGTGATTCGGTTATCTCGAACTTGAAAGACGAGTTCACCGTGACTACCTTGTCCGTGCCGTTGGAGGCTATGCAGTCATCCCACGCCTTCGACTTCGATAGCGCGGCTACGACAAACTTAGCCGATGACGATCCGCCCGTATTGCCTGCCACCGGCAGGACAGCCGTCATATCCCCGCTTGTCGAGGTCACCGGGAAATCCTTGAATGAGCATACGGGCGGTTTCGCGTCCCAATCCTCCAACTGCACCCGTATCACATAATCCTTGTCCGTAGGGACGTCGTTCCAGCTTACCTTGACATTGGCGTCCTCGCCGGGAGCCACCATCTTCGGGAATTCGAGAACGTTGACATCGGCTGCGCAGGCAAATCGGGCAAATCCCGCTATCATGCAGACAGCGCACAACGCCACTGATAACAATTTAGCCATTTAAGGCCCCCTTTCCTTAACAGTTAACCGTTCGTTATATCTTCCTGCACGAATCTCTTACTATTAGTTCTGTCGGCAAGGTCTTCTTGAACCCCGGCTTCTCTTCCTTATCTATGAGCTTGATCACCGTCTCCGCCGCAAGCCTCCCCATTTCCGTTATCGGCTGCCTTACCGTGGTAAGTTTTGGCGAAAGCTCCGAACACATCGGGTTGTCGTCGAACCCTATGAGGGATATATTGCCCGGGACATCGAGGCCCTTGTCCTTTATAGCTTTTATGGCGCCGAGGGCCATCTCGTCGCTCGCTACGAATACGGCGGTCGGGGCCTCCCTCGACTCCAGCAGCTGTGACATCTTCTCGTATGCGGTCTTCCTGTAGAAGTTCCCGTCCATTATAAACTCGCGTTGTACGGGTATGCCCGCATCGCTTAAGGCCTGTTTATATCCTTCGAGGCGCTCGTTACCGGATTGTATATTCAACGCGCCGTGTATGGTGGCTATCTTCCTGTGCCCGAGCCCTATCAGGTACTTGACCGCGTCATATGCGCCGGCCCTGTTCGAAACGGATATGTAGTTGATCCGCTGCTCGGTGTATGTGGCGTTCACCACTACGTACGGAATGTCGCTCTTCCAGAGCACCGGATTTACCTCAAGCGCGCCAAGCTCAAGGATAAGGCCGCCTATGTAGGTCTTGTTAAGTATGCGCCTGTAGAAATCATCCTCCGGTTCGTTTATGTTATAAAGGAGAATAAGGTCGCGGCGGGCCGGGAAGACGACGTCCCGTATCCCCTTCATGAGCTCCGTAAAGAAGAAGGATCCGAACATATCGTCATATACCGGCATTACGAGGCCTACCGAATTGACCTTGTTGCTCGCGAGCCTGCTCGCGCTGATATTCGGCTTAAAGTTCAGTTTGTCTATGGCATCCATGACTCGCAGCTTATTCCTCTCCTTCACGCTGCCGAAGTTGTTGATGACCCTGGATACCGTAGCAATGGATACGTCGGCTTCTCTTGCGACGTCGTCAATGCTGGGGAACTTGCCTTTTCTTGTCTTCATATTATTTTTGACCATTTTTAAAGATGAATTGTAAGCGCTTTCTTATATTAAGAAATATACATTATGTCCGGCGACCTGTCAAGTAATAATTTCATATGAGCCATTTTTCTTCCGGTATGTCCTTCTGGCAGGATTTTCTCAGGACTATCTCGGATTTCAGCGTGATGACCTTGTTCGGAAACTTTTTCTTGGTAACTGCCTCGAGGAGCAGCTTAGCGCCCATCTCCCCCATCTTTTTCATCGGCTGCCTGACGGACGCAAGCGGAGGGTCGGATATCCTGCTGAACGGCATATCATCGAAACCGAGCACGGCGACATCATCCGGAACCTTCTTTCCCATCTCCTTGAGCATCTTAAGCCCGCCGTATGCCTGGAGGTCGCTGCCGTATATTATCGCGTCGGTTTCGGGCACCCTGTCTATCAACGTTTTTGTGGCGAGGCCCGAGTCCTTAAGGGAAAAAGTATGCTCGTATACGATAAGGTACGGGTCGTAGGGAACCTTCTTCTCCTTGAGGGCTTTCTTATAACCCTCAAGTCTGTCCTGCCATATGAATTCCGACGACTCCTCTGGCATTATAAGCCCGATCTTCCTGCGCCCGAGCTCGAGCATCCTCTTCGTCGCCTCAAAGCTCGATTCGATGTTATCAATCAGCACGCACTGCCCGTAATCTGAATAATTGTTGAGCAGGACTACCGGTATATTGCTCTTCTGTAGCCGTGCTATGGTAGAGTCGGAGAGGTCAAGGAAGGCCGAGATCAGCCCCACCACGCCGTTGTCGTGGATCACCTTGTCTATGAAGACCTCTTTGCGCTGGTTATCGTAAAGGTCATTATAGGTGTCTACCGTATAAAGGAGCTCATAATACCCGGTGTCTTTTAAAGCGTCCTTTATCCCGGCTTCTATGCTGCTTACGAGGTGTTCGCCTGCGCGAGCATATATGACCGCGATATATTTCATCGAGCGATCGTACATGCCGGTCTGGCGGGCCTTCAGGTATGGCGCGTAGTTGAGCCTCCGGGCGGCCTTCTCTATCCTTATCTTGAGCGGCAGCCCGATCCCCGGGCGGTTGTTCAGCGCCTTGGAGACGGCTGCCGGAGACACCCCCAGCTCTTTCGCGATATCCTTTATGGTAACAGCCATACGGTCCCCTTGCGAGAAATATATTTATCTATCATTAAGCATTTTCGTCAAGAACAATACCATACGTGCATATTGTTGTCAAGGGCAAAAGTTTGCGCTTACAAAATAACCGGATAAAAAAAGGGGCGGAATCTCTTCCACCCCTTAATTTATGTGATGTCCTGTACAGAACTTTGTATTCTCGAAACTAATTGGTCGGCTGCCCGATGAATTCAGGGTTCAACCAGGTCTTCTCGTACGGAGGTATCGGGAACGTTACTGTGTCAAAAAGACCAGAAGCCGTTCTGAATACGCCCTTTACGGTACCCTTGACGGCACCGACGATGACTCCGAATACCGGGTTGCTCTCCTTGATGGACTTATCCATCTCGATCGGTATTTCGACCCAACCAGTCGCGAAATTCGCTAAACCTCTGCGGAGCTTTGTGCCCGCGTTAGCGGCGTAGCTGGGAACAGCCATTCCGATGACCAATGATATAACGAAGAGAACCAAAACCATCTTCCACACGTTATTCTTGAACATGACTATTGTGTCACCTCCTCTCGGTTAACATCATTGCCGCAAATATATCACAGCTTTCATTGTTTTGTCAACAAAAATATTAGAATCTGCGGAGCAAAGACGCGGAATTCCTTAATACTGCCGCCGCCCTGGCTTTGTCCAGGCCGCACCCGAGCAGCGCTAAAAGCGCTTTCTGCCCCGTTATCAGGTCCCCCGGCTCGTGGGAGTCGGTGTTAAGGACAAGTTTTGCGCCTGCCATCAGTGCGGTCTTCGCAACGTGTCCGTTCGTAAGGGAATGCCCCTTTTTTACGGTTATTTCAAGGCAGACCGAGCGCTTGGCGGCTGTCCTGGCGTCCTGCAGGGTTATAAGCCCGGGATGGGCAAGTATATCGATGCCGGCTTCGAGCGCAGCCGCGTTCGTGCCGGGTATCACCGGTTCGGCGATCGTTTCGCCGTGCACGACGACAAGTTTTATCCCGTTATATCTAGCGTATTTCACGAGGCCGGCAATATCCTTCGGAGGGACGTGCGTAAGCTCCACACCCGGAACGACCTTGATCTTCCCGGAAGTCAACGATTTCGCCGCTTTGACTATCCTCGGCACGACGAAATCTATGTTTGATACGTCGACATGGTCGGTGAGGCCGATACCTGTGTAGCCGGCCACACACGCCCTCCTCACGAGTTCCGCGGGGAGGAGCGCTCCGTCGCTCAATAATGTGTGTGTATGCAGGTCTATCATGATATCATGGTGGGCCTGAGAGGACTCGAACCTCCCGCACGCGGTTTAGGAAACCGCTGCTCTATCCAGATGAGCTACAGGCCCAATCCTTAAATTTAAAATTCTATCAAAGAGAAAACTTTTTGCCCCTTGAGCCGTTCGCGGCCCTTGAGGAACGTCAGCTCTATAAGGAACGCGACCTCTACCACTTTGCCGCCGAGTTTGCCGACAAGGTCGCATACCGCTTTCATCGTACCGCCTGTCGCCAGCAGGTCGTCTATGATAAGCACGTTATCGTCCGGCCCTATTGCGTCTTTATGTATCTCGAGGCAATCCTTGCCGTACTCGAGGTCATATTCTATCCTGTGGGTCTCGTGGGGGAGTTTCCCCTTCTTCCTTACGGGCACTACACCGGCCCCGAGCTTGTAGGCGACCGCGCTGCCGAAGACGAACCCCCTGGCTTCCACGCAAATGACCTTGTCTATTTTCTTTCCGGCATACCTTTCGGCTATGCCGTCTATCGCCTCGTGGAACCTCTTGCCGTCCTTAAGAAGCGTGGTTATGTCCTTGAATATTATACCTTTTTTAGGGAAATCGGGTATATCCCTTATCGACTTCTTAAGCCCCTCGACTACCTGGCGCTCGGTACCCATCACTGCATCTCCTGTGAGGTCATGTTCTTCCTGAGTTTCCTGAGCGCCGCCTCCTCTATCTGGCGGACCCTCTCCCTGGTTATCTTGAACTTTTCAGCTACCTCTTCAAGGGTATGCGCGACGTCATCCTTCAGGCCGAACCTCATGCTTAAGATCTCGTGCTCCCTTTTGCTCATCTTACCGAGCAAGTCGGTGACTTTTTCCTGCCGCAGGAAGTTAGAAAGCTCCTCTGTCGGAGATACCGACTTCGTGTCTTCTATAAGGTCCATCATAGTGCCGCTGTCATCCTCGCCTACCGGCGCCTCGAGCGAGGTCGTCTGGGTCATGACACGGTCAAGCTCCTGCGCCTTCTTGACCGAGATCTTCATCGATCTCGCAATCTCGCCGGTAGTCGGCTTCTTCCCGAGCTTCTGCGACAGCTTCTCGTTGACCTTCTTCCATTTCGCCGCGAGCTCCATCATATAGACGGGGATCCTGACGGTCTTGCCCTGGTTCGCGACCGCGCGCAATATGAATTGCTTGATCCACCACGCCGCGTATGTGGAAAACCTGAACCCTTTCTTCGGGTTGAATTTCTTTACGGCTTTCATGAGGCCGAGGTTGCCTTCCTCTATAAGGTCAAGTAAAGGCACGCCGAAGTAGCTGTATTTCTTCGCGATACTGACCACAAGGCGGAGGTTCGATTGTATCATCCTCTTCTCCGCCTTGACATCGCCTTTTTTGGCCGCCTTGGCCAACTCGATCTCTTCTTCGGCGGTCAAAAGCGGTATCTTCTCTATCTCTTTTAGATACGCTTTGATCGGCTCCATTTTCCCTCGTTGTTATTTTTTGTTTGTCAGCACTGCCTGTGCAGCCGCAAGCCTGGCTATCGGGACCCTGAACGGCGAGCAGCTGACGTAATCCATCCCTGCCCTGTGGCAGAATTCCACCGAGCGCGGGTCTCCGCCATGCTCTCCGCAGATGCCCACTTCCAGGTCTTTACGGCCTTTCCTTCCGCGTTCTATGCCTATCTTGATGATCTCGCCTATGCCCTGCTGGTCTATCGTCTGGAACGGGTCGTCCGGCAGGATGCCCTTCTTCAGGTAATCCGGCAGGAACCCGCCGATATCATCGCGGGAGAAGCCGAATCCCATCTGGGTCATGTCGTTCGTGCCGAACGAGAAGAATTGCGCGACTGTCGCGAGTTTGTCCGCGACTATCGCCGCCCTCGGGATCTCTATCATCGTCCCGAACATATGCTTCAGTGATTTCAGGTTGTATTTTTCGAGTACCTCGGCATACACCCTCTTGGCTATTACCAGCTGGTCCTCGAGCTCTTTGACATCGCAAACGACCGGTATCATGATCTCCGGATAGGGCTTCTTGCCTTCCTTGACCAGCTCGGCCGCCGATTCGAGTATAGCGCGTATCTGCATCTCGCTTACTTCCGGATAGGTCACCCCGAGGCGTACGCCGCGGTGGCCCATCATCGGGTTCGACTCATGCAAACCTTCAGCGCGCTTTGAGAGCTCCGCCATGGATATGTTGAGGTCCTTGGCGAGCTGTTCGAGCTTATCCTGCTCGCGGGGCACGAACTCATGCAGCGGCGGGTCGAGCAGCCTTATGACGACCGGATACCCGTCCATCGCCTCGATAGTGCCCTTGATATCCTTCTTTACGAACGGGAAGAGCTCGTTTATCGCCTTCTTCCTCTCGTCGAGGGTGCTGGAGACGATCATCTTCCTTAATATGAACAGCGGCTCGTCGGAACCCTTGCCGTAGAACATGTGCTCGGTCCTGAAGAGGCCTATGCCCTCGGCGCCGAACAGGCGTGCCCTTCTCGCGTCCTCGGGAGTATCGGCATTCGTCCTGACCCCAAGCTTCTTTATCGAATCGCATACTTTCAGGAACGAATCGAGAAGCTGGTTCTCTTCGGAAGCGTCCATCATGGGAAGCTTGCCCTCATAGACGTTTCCTTTGGTGCCGTTAAGGGTCAACCAGTCGCCTTCCTTAAGCGTCTTGCCTTCCGACTTAACCTCTTTCTTATCGTAATCCACATGGAGCCCGCCGCAACCGACTATGCAGCATTTGCCCCAGCCGCGGGCGACGAGCGCCGCGTGGGATGTCATGCCGCCCCTGGCCGTCAGTATGGCCTCGGCCGCCCTCATGCCTTCTACATCCTCGGGGTTTGTCTCCTCGCGGACGAGTATGACCTTCTTGCCCTGCTTCTTCCATTCGACGGCATCGTTGGCGGAGAATACCACCTGTCCGCACGCGCCGCCCGGCCCTGCCGGAAGGCCTTTTGCCATCGGCTTATGCGCGGCCTCGACCTTAGGGTCGATGACCGGATGGAGCAGCTCATCAAGCTGCGAAGGAGTAACGCGCGTTACGGCGATCTCTTTCGAGATCAGTTTTTCCTTCAGCATGTCCACCGCCATGCGTACGGCGGCAGGCCCGTTGCGTTTTCCGGAACGGCACTGGAGCATGAAAAGCTTGCCTTTTTCTATCGTGAACTCGATGTCCTGCATGTCGTGATAGTGTTTTTCGAGGCGCCTGCGGATATCTACAAGGTCCTTGTATATCTTCGGCATTACCTCTTCGAGCGTCTTAAGCGATTTATTGTGCTCTGATTTCGAGTACGTATTGATCGGTGCCGGGGTGCGTATGCCTGCGACGACGTCCTCGCCCTGCGCATTGATCAGGAACTCGCCGTAGAAGCCGTTCTCACCGTTGCCGGGGTTGCGCGTGAAGGCGACTCCGGTGGCGGAATCCTCGCCCATGTTGCCGAATACCATCGTCTGCACGTTCACGGCCGTTCCCCATTCATCCGGGATGCCTTCTATGCGGCGGTAGCTTATAGCCCTCTTACCGTTCCACGACGCGAATACGGCGCCGATGCCCCCCCAGAGCTGTTCCATCGGGTCGTCCGGGAACTCGTTCTTCAGAACTTCCTTGATCTTCGACTTGAACTGGCCGCAAAGGACCTTAAGGTCGTCCGCGGTCATGTCGGTGTCGCTCGTATAGCCTTTCTCCTTCTTGAGCTTGTCCATTATGCGTTCGAGCTGCTTACGGATGCCCATATCGTCGGCGGGCTCTATCCCGGCGGCCTTCTCCATGACCACGTCGGAATACATCATTATGAGGCGACGGTAAGCGTCATAGACGAACCGCGTATTCCCGCCGCTCTGCTTGATGAGGCCCGGGATCGTCTTCTCGGTGGTCCCTACGTTCAGGACCGTTTCCATCATGCCGGGCATGGATTTGCGCGCTCCCGAGCGGACCGATACCAGAAGGGGGTTTGACGGGTCCCCGAATTTCCTGCCCATAAGTTTTTCGACCTGCGCGAGGGCCTTCTTCACCTGGCCGTCCAACACCGCAGGATATTTTTTCTTGTTCGCGTAGTAATACGTGCAGACCTCGGTTGACAAAGTGAATCCGGGCGGTACCGGAAGCTTCAGGTCCTTGTGCCCTGCCATCTCAGCCAGGTTGGCGCCTTTGCCGCCCAGCAGGTTCTTCATGCTTTCGTTTCCGTCGGCCTTTCCGCCGCCGAATGAATAAACGTATTTCCTCGCCGCAGTCTTTTTACTCCCCATCTTCGCGAATTGCTCCTTTCGTTATATGTTGGTTTTACAGCAGTTTTATTTTTGAAAGATCGGCCGCCTTGTCTGCATATACGGCCTGTATCGCCCTGAGAAGGGAAAGCCTGTTCAATCTCAAGGCCTGGTCATCGGCATTTACGGTGACCTTCTCGAAGAACAGGTGTATCGGCCCGGAGAAGGCCTCCGCGTACAACTTTGTCGCGCCGGCATAATCTCCCGCCTCTATCCTGCCCTCGATCTTTTCCTTCTGCTTCCCGTAGATATCCCAGAGCTCGTTTTCCAGCTGTTCCTTGAACAGCTCTGCCTTGACCTTGGCTTCTTCACGCCTGAAGTCCTTGGCGCCTTTAAGTATGTTGGAGATCCGCTCAATGA
>JAKLIT010000043.1 GCA_022709465.1 Candidatus Omnitrophota bacterium
TATCGCTTCGGGGATATTGTCGAGGTTCAGCTGCTTCGACGCGGTGAACGAGAGGATTATCCACGCCTTGCCGAGCTCGCGGATGTTCTTGAGCGCCTTGCGCACTGATTCGTACGCGGCCAAACTCCCGCGCAGCTTCCGGCACGCCTCCGGGTCGGTGCCGTCGAAACCGAAATAGAATTTCCTGATGCCCGCGTCGAATACCTTCTTGCAGAAATCCTTGTCCGCGATCGTTATGCAGTTCGTCGCGATGAACGTCCTGCGGATGAGGCCGAGCTCTTCGGCCTTTTTGACTATCCTGAAGAAATCGGGGTGTATCGTCGGCTCGCCGCCCGTCAAGACGAGGTGCGTCTCCTTGTCTTCCCTCGCTATCGCCTCCAGGATGCGGCAGACATCCTCGTAGGGGACGTCTTTGCCCGTCGCGTCGGCGTCGGCGTAGCAGACAGGGCATTTCATGTTGCAGCGCGTCGTTATCTCGATAAAGGTTATCGGGGATTTTCGCATGTGGTGCACCGCGCACTTGAAGATGCCCTCGCGGCACTTGGGGATATCGCAGCCGTAGTCCTTGATATGGTCGTATAGACTCAGCCGCTCCTTGAAGAGCTCCGCGTCGGATGAGACGAGGTCGATCACCTTTCCGTGCTCGCTGCACCTCTTCTCGAGCAGGATCTTCCCGCCTTCCTCATAGTATCGGCCGTCGAGGTCCCTGTTGCATACGGGGCATATCGTCTTGACTTGCCTATCGAACATTGAACTTCTCTGCGACCTTCTTCATTATCGGTTTCTTGTAGTTATCCCACGTGCAGGTAGGAAGCGTCTTTATCTCGTCCGTATCCGGGTCTATATAAACAAAACATGACGAGCACATCACGAGCCGCTCGGCTTCGGCGGTCTTGAGGTCCTCGAGCGGCAAAATGAGTATCTGCAGGGCGCCCTTTATGAGCGTATCCTCACGCAGGACGTCCTTCGCCTTCCTGCCGATGATGATCTTGCCGAATATACCGAGCCATTTCAGGTATGCGGCGGCGCCTTTCCTGCCGACAAGTGCGCCGAAACTCACGTGCTTCGCTGCGATACCCAGGACCTTTAAGCATATTCCGACCTTACCGAAGGACCCGGGCTTTTTACCGGCGTATTTCTTCGATATCCTTATCTCCAGCTCGCGCAGGTCCCCTATCATGCGATATAGCGACGTCTTCAGGAATTTCGAGGCCGAGACGAATTTCGAGCCGTCCGATATGAGATATGTTATGCTCTCGCAGTTCGGGTGCACACCGGTGAACGGCATGTTCTTTATGCCGATCGCCCTGTATAAATTCTTCAGCGCCAGTGAGCCGAGGGGTACGAACTCGACGTTGCCTCCCTCTATCGTTTCGTTTATCATGTGCTCGACATCCTCGAGCGTAGTGCGCTCGGGGTTGTAGTCGAGGGCTTTCCTGTCCCAGGTATGTATGAGCGGCATGAAATATATCCCGCGCACGACATGCAGGTTTTTTTGGCTGAATTTAAAAAATTCGGCCATGTCCGAGGCGTTCTGCTCTTTGTCGATGACGGTCATCAGTATGACCTTGCCCCTCTTGCGCGCTGCGAGGTTCTCGAGCGCCTTGAGTTTCAGGTCGAGCGCGTCGGCCCTGCCGCGAAGCTTCTCATACATCGCCTTGTTTAACCCGTCGAACGCGATATGGACCATCGCGCCGAGTTCCATGAAATCGTCGCAATATTTCTTGTCGGCGAGCTTGAGGCCGTTGGTTATCACGCGTATCGAGAGGCCGTAGGATTTGCCGAGTTTTATTATGTCGAAGAGGTCCGCGCGCATCGTCGGTTCGCCGCCGAAGAGCTGGACGTAGGGCTTTACATCGTACTTCGAATAATGCCTGAATATCCTGTCGAAATATTCCATGCGAGGCTCGAACTTGTAACCCATCGCGGCGAGGTTATTAAGGCAGATGAGGCAGTTCATGTTGCAGCGGTTCGTGACGTCTATGAAGATTATATCGGGTTTCTTGTGGGAGGTGCAGGAAGGGCACAGCAACCCGCATCCCGACGAGACGACCGCGTCCTGCATGAACCCGCGCTTCTTGTTATAAAGCGACGCGTCCGAGGATACGAGGTATTCGGTCCTTCCGCACTTCGGGCATTCCTTGGAGAGATAAACCTTGTTGTCTCGCTCAACGTGCGTTGCGGGGACTATCTGTTTGCATTCATTGCAAAACGCGAAGTTTTTCATATTTAAAATGGCGGGTTGAAGGGGACGCGAGGCGAACCCTACAACTCCAAGAAATTCAATTACTTGTGAAAATGACTATTCGCAAAGGAAGGCGCGGATTTATCAATTTCGCGCATCCTATATCCAACTAACCGCTATTTTTTAGCTTTCTTCAATCTGGCAATTTCTTTTTCAATATCCAATAAAACTTCCTTATTTGCTATTTGCCCATCAACACTCATTATTATAAAAACCTTACCTCCAAATTGCTCTTCAAATGATTTAAAACTTTGCTGCATTCGAGCACTGATGTCGTAGTTTCCAAGATTAGCATTTACAGTAATCGGCTTAATTTGAAGTCCAAATGCTTTCTCATTTATTCTTCCCAAATAATCAATATCACCAGCATGATCCAATTGTGGATCTGACTCCTCAAATTTAACATCCGGGAACTTTTTTACCAATATATCATTAACCACAGATTTTTCCTCAAGAAAACCATCATAAGTTCTATGCAATGTAACTTGATAAATAAATTCTATACAATCATCCAATGTTATTGTTTTAATAGCTTCCTTGATTTCCGGAATGACTATTTCTGTAATTTTTGAATATAGTCGTTCACCCAATTCCTTTAATATTTCTTTGGTTACCTTTATAGGTTCCTTTGTTTTTGTTTGGGCATTTTCGAAATACCAGTCTTCCCACCCTTTGAAAGAATTAGGCTGACATTTCCTAATCATTGCCATTACCTCACCCACTTTGGATGTCTTTGTTAATCCCCAGCGGCGATTTCCATAATTAAGCAAGAATTCTTTATTACCGAAATCCTTTGCAAATTTTTTCATAATTTAATCATCTCCAGAAATTTTTCCTTATATTTATATTCATGCTCTTTATCAACATCTACCAAACCACTTTTGATTAAGTGTGCATTAATAAAAGTCTTATTCTGAAGATAAAGATAACAAAACAACCTGTTTTCAGAATCGTACTTCGTCTGATCATATTTCAGGTACACCTTCTGTCCTTGGGCTTTTTTGGCAAGAAACTCTGTTGCCTTTCCATTTTTTGATAAATCTTGCTTCACACCTAAAAGCCTAACTGTTAAGCCGTTGTTCAATCTCAAGAGCTCTGGGTTAATTATTTCTTTAACAGTGAAGTATTCTTCCCTCTTCCCACCGTTTTGATCAATTTTTGACCCAAATTGAAGCTTCTTGGGATCAATTTTCTTATCAAATTTGATCGGGTCTTTAAATACATAGGGCAGTTTCTTTATTTCTTCCCCAAAATCAACCGTCAACTTCTCCTGTGTTAATATCTCAAAAACATTCTCTTCCGAAAAGAGATTCTGAGAAAACCCAGCGCGTTCTTTTATCACTGGCAAAAAATCATTATTAATTTCATATCCAACAGAGTTTCTATCCAAATTTCTCGCCGCTAATGTGGTTGTTCCGCTCCCTAAGAATGGGTCAAGAACAGTATCGCCCACAAAGGTAAACATTTTTACGAGCCGCTTTGGTAATTCTTCAGGGAACATTGCCAGATGCTTATCCTGCTTTTCACCGGCAAAATTCCAATGTCCAGAAAAATACTGGTTCCATTCTTCTGTTGTCATTTTCGATTTTTCTCTTATTTCCTTTCTCACTGGTTTTGCTATGCCTTGCTTCTTAAAAATCAAGATAAATTCATAATCGAGCTTCAAAATTCCGTTTCTCGGATACGGAAAAGAGCCCATCACAGTAGCACCACCTGTCGTGTTGCAGGTGGTAACTTTCTGCCATATTACGGCACCCATATAATCAAATCCGATTGTCTCGCAAAATTTTATTATTTCTGTTCGGATTGGAATGATTTTGTAGCGGCCATAATATACAGAGCGAGCAAACTGGTCGCCTATATTAACACATAAGCGACACCCATCTTCTAAGACGCGGTAGCATTCATTCCAGACTAAGTTGAGATTGTTAATATACTCTTCGTAGCTATGATTAAAACCTATCTGGTCACTACTGCCATAATCTTTCAATTGCCAATAAGGTGGCGATGTAACGACCAAATGCACAGAGGCGTCCTTAACTTCCTGCATTTTCCTAGAATCGCCCGTAATTATTCTATGAATTGTTTTCATACACTTGCCGCCTTTTTACTCATGGCAACCCTGGCTATATGCCTGCCAGGACTCGCCTGAGCGTCAACAATGGCGGAGAGGCAGGGATTCGAACCCTGGGACCCGCTTTTGGGCAGGTCAATCGCTTAGCAGGCGACTGCTTTCGGCCACTCAGCCACCTCTCCGTCCGCCTATTTCTTCTTCCTCTTCTTCTTAAAGAACTCTGTCACGAGCGACCCGCATTCCTTCTCGAGCACGCCTCCGGTGACCTTTATCCTGTGGTTCAATTTTTTGCTGTTCGCGATGTCGAAGACCGAGCCGCACGCGCCTGTCTTCGGGTCCTTCGCGCCGTAATATATATGTTTCACGCGCGCAAGCACGAGTGCTCCGGCGCACATCGAGCACGGCTCTATCGTAGCATACAAGGAACAGTCGAGCAACCGCTCGCTGCCGAGGTGCGCCGCCGCCTGAGTTATCGCTATCATCTCGGCGTGCGCTGTCGGGTCCTTCAGCATCTCTATCTGGTTATGCGCCCGCGCGATTATCCTGCCTTCATGGACGATAACGGCGCCGACAGGCACCTCATCGGCTCCGAAAGCCTCACAGGCCTGCTTCAGGGCCTCGGACATGTAAAGATCATCTATTTTTGACATGATTGATATCTTTCTCCTCGCTCAAAACGCCGGTGTAATTTCAAAGAAATTACACTCGGCTGAGCTCGGAGTAGCTCATTACTCCCATATAGGGGAGCTTATGGCGCGCCCGGGGCGGGTTGAACGCCCAACCTTTGGTTCCGTAGACCAACGCTCTATCCAATTGAGCTACGGGCGCGTACTGGAAATTATAACACAAAAACCGCTACCTGTAATTGGTGAATTGCAGGGGCAGGGGGAAGTCCGCGGCGCGCAGGTGCGCGATAACTTCCTGGAGGTCGTCCTTCTTCGGGGAGGAGACCTTGACCTTTTCCCCTTCTATCTGCGTCTGTATTTTCGGGTTCAGGTCCTTGATGAGCTTCACGATGTCTTTCTGCTTCTCCCTCGGGATGCCGCAGTTCAATTCTATGGACTGCCTGAACGTGCCCTCGAACGCCTTCTCCGGTTCCTTATATGTGAGCGCCTTCAGCGAGATGTTGCGCTTGACCATCCTGCCGTCGAGGATGTCCTTCAGCGAGCGCAGTTTGAAGTCGTCGTCAGCTATGATCGTTATCTTCTTCTCCTCGCGGCTGTAATCTATCGACGATTTGCTCCCGCGGAAATCGAACCTCTGCGACAGCTCCTTCTTCGCCTGGTTCACCGCGTTATCGACCTCCTGAAGGTCTATCTCGGACACTATATCGAAAGAGAAATTTGCCGCCATCTTCTACTCCTTGTCTTTGTCCCTGTCGGCGCGTTTGCGCGTGAGGGTATCGAGTATCTTCTTGCGCAGGCGGATGCTCTTCGGGGTCACCTCAACGAGCTCATCCGACCCGATATATTCTATCGCCAGCTCGAGCGTCATCTCCCTCGGAGGGGTCAGCACTACCGCGATATCCGACGTAGAGGACCTCATATTCGTGAGTTTCTTCGTTTTGACCGGGCTCAACGGCATGTCCTCGCCGCGCGGGTTCTCGCCGACTATCATGCCCTCGTACACGTCGGTGTTCGGCCCTATGAACAGCTCGCCGCGCTGCTGCGCGTTCTCGAGAGCGTACGCCGTCGAGACACCCGGCTCTATCGCGACAAGCGAACCTCTCGGCTCGACATTGAACGCGCCGGATTCGACCGGCTTATATTCGTCGAAGACGTGGTTGACTATCGCCATGCCGCGCGTCTTCGTCATCAGCGCGCCTTTGAGGCCGATTATGCCGCGCGTTGAGATCGTATATTCGAGGTGCAGGGAGCCCGTGGCACTCTGCGAGACATGCTTGAGTTTGCCTTTCCTGCGGCCGACCTCCTCGATGACCGCGCCCTGGTACTCCGCGGGGACCTCGATCGTCAGGAACTCGTACGGCTCGCATTTCACGCCGTCCTTTTCATGGTATATGACTTCCGGCTGGGAGACCTGCAGCTCGAAACCTTCGCGCCTCATCTGCTCGACGAGTATCGCGAGGTGGAGCTCTCCCCTTCCGGATACGAGGAACGAGTCCGAGGCCGAGGTCTCGCTGACCCTCAGGGAGACGTTCGTCTCGGTCTCCTTCATGAGGCGGTCCCTTATATTACGCGATGTGACAAATTTGCCTTCGCGGCCCGCGAACGGGCTCGTGTTGACCCCGAACGTCATCTGGACGGTCGGCTCGTCTATCTCGGGCGGTGTGAGCGGCGTCGGGTTCACCGGGTCAGTGACCGTATCGCCGATACTTATGTCGTCAAAACCAGCGACCGCGACTATCTCACCGGCCACGGCGTTCTCGCGCTCGATCCGCTCGAGCCCTTCATATGTAAGGATAGCCGTCACCTTCGAAACTTCCTTCGAGCCGTCCTTGCGGACGAGCGCGGCATTGCTTCCGACCTTGAGCGAGCCGCCGGTTATCTTGCCGATGCCCATCTTGCCCTTGTAATAATCGCCGAGCAGCGCGAGTATCAGTATCTGCAGCGGGGCGTCCGGGTCGACGGTCGGGGGATCTATTTTTTTCAGTATCGTATCGAGCAGAGGGAAGATATTGTCGGACGCGTGGCGCATATCGAGAGTCGCGGTCCCGAGCATGGCCGACGCGTATACTATCGGGAAATCGAGCTGCTTGTCCGTCGCGTTGAGTTCAACGAAGAGGTCGAACGTGCGGTTTACGACATCGTCGACCTGCGCGTCGGGAAGGTCGACCTTGTTTACGACGACGATCGCCTTAAGTCCGAGCTCGAGCGCCTTGCGCAGGACGAAACGCGTCTGCGGCATCGGGCCGTCCTTCGCGTCGACGAGCAGCAGGACGCCGTCGACCATGCGCATTATCCTCTCGACCTCGCCGCCGAAATCGGCGTGGCCCGGGGTGTCTACGACGTTTATCTTGACGCCCTTGTAGGTCACGCTGACGTTCTTCGCGCGTATCGTGATGCCGCGTTCGCGCTCGAGGTCCATCGAATCCATGATGCACTCGCCCATCTCCTCGATGTTGCGGTGCACGCGCGTCTGCTTCAGCAGCGCGTCGACGAGCGTCGTCTTGCCGTGGTCGACGTGCGCGATTATAGCTATGTTCCTGATATTCTCTTGTTTAATCATTTTTGCGTGTCAAGCCATTCGTTCCATTCCGTTACCTTGCCGTCTATCAGCGTAAAGGTGAAGCTCCTGACGCCGTCGGCCGTCGCGCCGACCTGGTACGTCCACGACTCTTCCTTCCCTGCCGCCGTCACTTTCGTCTTCGCGAACCTGAAAAAAAGCCCGTCCTGCTTCGGTTTTCCTTCCGGCGGGTAGCCTATGACCCCGATAAGCTCGTCTTTGGTCATGCCGACCTTGACCTTGCCGTTCTCGACGGCATCTATTATCTTCTTGTTCTCGAAGAGCGCGAAGGCGCCCGACGTTACCGAAAGCAGCATCGCGCATAAAAGGACAATAGCCGTATTTTTCATTTTTTCATGCTCCTTTTTTGTCGTTATAGACGTGCACGTCCCTCTGCGGGAACGGGATAACTATGCCGTTCCTCTTGAATTCGTCGTATATCTCTTTGTTGACCGCGAATTTAAGGTCCCAGTAATCGTTCTGCCTGCACCATACCCTTGCGTACACCGTTATGCTTGAATCAGCGAATTCGGAGATCCCGACTTTCGGCTGGGGCTTTTGGGAGACCATCTTCTGGCCGGCGATTACGCCTTTAACGAGGGAGACAGCCTTATCAACGTCGGTATTATACCCTATCCCGACCTTAATATCCAGCCTTTTGTAGTCGGAGTAGTTGTGTATTATCTCGCCTATTATCTTCTTGTTAGGGATGACGATGCGCGTGCCGTCAAGCGTCTTTATGACGGTCCTCGCGAGAGTCATGTCCTCGACCTCGCCCATGCGGTCGCCGATCTCCATGATATCGCCTACCTTGAACGGCTTAGTGAATATCAGGGTCGCGCCCGCCGCGTAATTCGACAACGGCCCCTGAAGGGCGAAGCTCGTGCCGAGGCCGACTACGCTTAAGCCGGCTATGAACGGCGCTATCGTTATGCCGAAGTTCCCGAGCGATATGAGCAGCGCCACCGCGATTATGAACAGTTTGGTTATCTGGACGAGGAACTTAGTTATCGTTACGTCGGCATTGCGCTTCAGCAGCGCGCGCCTGAGCCACCTTCCTATCAAGACGGCGGCAAGCCAGCCGAACCCGACGATTATTATGCTGCCGATGAGCGTCAGCGTGTTCTTCTGGAAAAACTGCATGACCTTCGACGCGAGTTCCTGCGCGGTCATCAACTGTATTCCAAAAAGAGAGCCTTCCATATTCACCTTCCTTTGTTATTCGGGTATGAGGTCCTTCGTGGACATTAAGTAGAAGAATATATAGGTGTCCCTGTCGAGGAACGCGCCGGTGGAGTCCTCATAGATACTTACTATCCCGAAGGCCATCATCGGGATCGGCACGGCTAAAGACGCGTCCAACTCGACTCCCTGCATATACGCCTTCTTCGCTTCCTCTTCCGCCTTCTTTATCTCTTTCAGCGCAGGATCGATCAGCTGGCTGTTCAGCTCGTCGGCGGCCGGCTTCGGCAGGCGGCTGGTCGCGTATCTTTTGACGCTGTTGACGTATTTCTTTATATCGCCCCACTTATTTTTGGCGTCCTGGACTATCTCGGGCACCAGCATGGGCGGTATCGGGAACCTGAGGTCGAGGTCCTTGCTGCTGTGCGCGTCGATGACTACCGGCATGTCGAGCGCGTCGACGCTGCCTATCCCCTCCGTTACGGTCCGCAATTTGGATATCACGCCGTTCTCTTTGCCCTGCATCTCCTCTATATCGCTCATCATGACCTCGGTCGGCAGGACCGTGAGCCGCACGTTCAGGCGGAGGATGTTCTCCTTGCCGGGGTTCGGGATATACGCGCGCAGGTTGACCACGGAACCCGCCTGGTATACCCTTACGAGGTCCTTGACCTCAACCATGAGCCCCGGCGGCACCTCGCGGTACTGCAGGTCTTTCTCGTCGTAAATTACGTCCCCGCCGTTGGCGCTCAGCGATACCGATGACGGGAAAGTGCCGGGATATATCCTGAAAGGACGCTGGCCGTCTCCGGAATCGAAGTCCCTGTCGAAGAAATACAAGCGGTGCGCGTTCGAATCCGCCACCACGATATATTTCCCGTCGGACGATATGCCGGTATGCGCGTAGGCGCCGTCGTAATTCAGTTTCCATAGCGGCTCGCCGCCGTGGCCTCCGAACTCCATGTAATCCCCGCCCGAGGCGGCAATGACGTTCTTCCCGTCGTCCGAAACGGCGGCATTGAAATCCGGGAAGTTCCTGGCCTTGAAACCCCATTCGGGCGAACCGCCGCCGTCCCTGCCGAAATAGTAAAGCTGCCCGCCATAGGTCGTCGCTGCCAGATGGCCGCCGGTGTCCGACATCGAAAACGATATGACGTTGTCCGGCTTCTTACCGTCCCTGCCGACCGTTGGGCAATTCCACAACGGCTCGGGCTTGCCGCAATCTATATATACGACCCCCTTATCGGTGCCGGCCGCGATGTATTTTCCGTCTCCGGAGATGGCCACGTGCCTCGGGATTCCGTCGACAGCCCACGATTTTACCGGCTTGCCTTCTTTGTTCCCAAAAAGCAGGACGACGCCCGCGTTATCGTATATCCTCATGCCGCAGGCCGCGACAAGCTGCCCTTCAGGCGTGAGGTCCACCGAATAGAAATGCGACGGGTTTTCCGGTTTATACGACCATACCGGCTCCGGCTTCGACCGGTGGAACAGTTTTATCTCGCTTCCCGAACCGGCCGCGTATTCTCCGTCGTCGGATATCGCGAGATCGAGGTTGACCTGCGTGCCGTCTTTATATATCCAACGGGGTTTATCGCTGTATTTTGTGAAAAAGTATACTTCCTGGTCATGGGAATTCGCGGCAGCGACCATGCTGTTGCCGTCCCCGGATATGCGCGGATGGGTATACCCGCCTCCCTTGCCCTGCCTTGGCATGGTCCACGACTTATAAGTGCTCTCGCCCGCCCATACGCAATGGGCTGACAACAGCAACGCAAGGGTAACGTATACGCGCGTGCCGGTACGCATTACTTTTTCTTCTTTTTGGTTTTCTTGTTTTTCCTGCGGGATTTATGCAAAGTGCAAAGGACGTCCGCGTAATCGGACAGTTTATTATCTTCGTAAGGGAACTGTATGCAGGTCTGGGGCTTGAAACTGAAATCGGCCTTATGCACGGAACAGAGCCCGTCCCTGTCAAGGAACGTGCACGGCTCGTCCTCTATGCTCGTGCCGATACGGTATCCGGACGGGAACGACTTGTCCTTCTCGAGATGGAAGAAGTCGCCTTTCAGGCCGAGCTCGAGGATCTTCTTGGCTTCCTCGAGGTCTATCCAGGCGCCTATCCTGCAGCAGTCCGCCTGGTTCTTGCATTCATTGCAGTTTATTGTGTACTTCTTTTTTTCTGCCTTTTTGCTGTTTTTCATGCTATTCCTTATTTATGGCGGAGAGGCAGGGATTCGAACCCTGGGAGCCCTTTCGGACTCACACGCCTTCCAAGCGTGCTGATTCAACCGCTCTCACACCTCTCCGCGTTTGAGTATATTACCTCATTATCGACGGGAAA
>JAKLIT010000044.1 GCA_022709465.1 Candidatus Omnitrophota bacterium
GGACGAGATCAGGGCGAACCTCGTGACGCAGGTGAAGTCGTCCGTGCTCTGGGAGGACTCGATAAAGCTCCTCGCGCATGAAGGGATAAAAAGGTACATTGAAGTGGGGCCGGGAAAGGTGCTCGCGGGGCTGTTGCGCAGGATCGACCCGGCGCTCGAGTGCCTTAACGTGGAGACCGCCTCCGACGTTTCAGCCGTAAAAGAAGCGTTGGCGCAGGGGTAGAGAGGAGAAACGCATGATATTCAATGGCAGGGTGTGCCTCGTGACCGGTGGAGCAAGGGGCATAGGCAGGGAGATAGCGCTTGCGTTCGCAAAAAACGGCGCGGATATAGCGCTTTGCGACGTGAACCAGGAAGCCCTTGACGCTACGAGCAGGGAGATAGAGGCGCTCGGGCGCAAAGCGGCGACATTCGTCGTCGACGTGACAAACCTCTCTCAGGTCGAGGATATGGTCAATAAGACGCTTGACAAATTCCAGAAAATCGATATACTGATTAACAATGCAGGCATAACCAGGGACGCCTTGATAGTCCGTATGAGCGAGCAGGAGTTCGACTCCGTGATCGCCGTAAACCTAAAAGGGACATTCAATTGCACCAAGGCGTGCTCAAAGGTCATGATGAAGCAGAGATACGGCAAGATCGTGTCGATAGCTTCGATAATAGGGATGATGGGTAATGCCGGGCAAGCCAATTATGCGGCCTCCAAGGCTGGCATAATTGGGATCACGAAGAGCGTCGCTAAGGAACTGGCGTCAAGGAACGTGAACGTGAACGCGATCGCTCCGGGCTTCATAGAGACGGATATGACGGCCAAGCTTCCCGAGAACGTAAAGGCCCAGATGTTGTCCCTGATCCCTTTGGACAGGTTCGGGAAAGCCAGCGATGTGGCAGAGCTTGCGATGTTCCTGGCGTCGGAAGCATCGTCATATATAACCGGACAGGTAATAAAGATCGACGGCGGGATGGTCATGTAGTCAACCCAACAAGGAGGAGTACATGTCGGCTGTAGCAGATAAAGTCAGGGAGATCATAGCAAAGCAGTTAGGCGTAAAGCTCGAAGAAGTCACCCCCCAGGCGACGTTCATAGACGACCTCGGCGCGGATTCGCTCGATACGGTCGAGATAGTCATGGCGCTCGAAGAAGAGTTCAAGGCGGAGATACCGGATGAAGACGCCGAGAAGATGAAGACGGTCGGCGAAGCCATCAAGTATATCGAAGAGAAATCGGGCGGTAAGGCCTAAGACCTGTAGATGGAAAGAAGAAGAGTCGTAGTCACCGGCCTTGGCGCCATAACCCCGGTAGGGAACAGCAAAGACGAACTCTGGGCGTCCCTCCTCGCGGGTAAGAGCGGCGCAGGCAGGATAACCCAGTTCGATCCCTCGGAATTCGACAGCCAGATAGCCTGCGAGGTCAAGGGTTTCGACCCCTCCAAGTATATCACGAACCAGAAGGACATAAGGAGGATGGACAGGTTTGTCCAGTTCGCGGTAAGTTCCGCGAAAATGGCGATCGATGATTCCGGGCTGGACATATCGAAAGAGGACCCCTACAGGGTCGGCGTTCTTGTCGGTTCCGGCATAGGCGGCCTCAAAGTCATCCAGGACCAGACCCTTATTTGGAAAGAGAAAGGCCCCGGAAGGCTCGCTCCTCTCCTGATCCCCATGCTTATAGTCAATATGGCACCCGGCCAGATATCCATACAGTTCGGGCTAAAAGGCCCGAATTCGTGCGTTGCTACGGCATGCGCGACGGGTAACCACTCGATAGGCGAGGCCCTGAGGCTTATACAGCACGGCTATGCCGATGTTATGGTATCCGGAGGCACGGAGGCCGCGGTTGTGCCTACGGGCGTGGGCGGTTTTTGCGCGCTTACCGCGCTTTCGAAGAGGAATAATGACCCGGAGCGCGCGAGCAGGCCGTTCGACAAGGGCAGGGACGGTTTCGTCATAGGCGAGGGCTGCGGCATAGCGATCCTTGAAGAGCTTGGGCATGCGCAAAAACGCGGCGCGAAGATATACGCGGAAGTCGCCGGCTACGGCATGTCGGGGGATGCCTATCATATGACAGCCCCTGACCCGAACGGCGAGGGCGCGGCGATGTGCATGAAGCTTGCGCTTAAGGACGGCGGGCTCGGGCTTGGTGACGTGTCCTACATAAACGCCCACGGGACCTCCACGGAACTTAACGACAAGATAGAGACGCTCGCGATAAAGAAGGTCTTCGGCGAGCTGGCATATAAAATACCCGTCAGCTCGACGAAATCAATGACGGGCCACTGCCTCGGCGCGGCCGGCGGTGTCGAGTTCGCCGCCTGTGTCATGGCGATAAAGGAGGATATGATCCCTCCGACGATAAATTACGAGACGCCCGACCCGGCCTGCGATCTCGATTATGTACCGAACAAGGCAAGGAAGGTCAAGGTCAACGTCGCGATATCCAACGCCTTCGGTTTTGGCGGGCACAACGCGTGCGTCGCCGTCAAGAAATTCCTGCCTTAAAAATTATGGAGAAAAAATGGATTACCTTCTGACCGAACAGCAGATAATGGTGCGCGACCTCGCGCGGAAGATCGCGAAAGAGAAGATAGCCCCGGTTGCTGCCGAGCACGATGAGAAAGAGACCTTCCCCTGGGAGATCATGAAGGTCATGGCCGAATCCGACCTCTGCGGCGTATACATAGAGGAGAAGTACGGCGGCCTCGGCGGCGGCGCGATGGAACTCTGCCTCGTGACCGAGGAGCTCTCCCGCGCGTGCGGCGGTATCGCGATATGCTTCGCGGCGACCGCGCTTGGCACCTATCCGATAATACTGTTCGGCAGTGACGCGCAGAAGCAGAAATACCTTCCGGAAATAGCGAGCGGCAGGAAGCTCGCAGCTTTCGCCCTGACAGAGGCCGGGGCGGGCTCTGATGCCGGCGCCATAGCCACGACCGCGAGGAAAGAGGGTGACTATTACATCCTTAACGGCGTGAAGCAGTGGATAACAAACGGCGGGGAAGCGGAGATATATACCGTCATCGCAATGACCGATAGGGACAAGGGTGCCCGCGGGGCGAGCTTCTTCATAGTCGAAAAGGGGACTCCCGGTTTCGATTTCGGAAAGAAGGAGAAGAAACTCGGCATACGCGCATCGGCGACGCGCGAGCTTATATTCAATGAATGCAAGGTCCATAAGGATAACCTGCTCGGACGCGAAGGCATGGGCTTCATAGTCGCCATGAAGACCTTCGATAAGTCACGCCCGGGTGTGGCCGCGCAGGCCGTGGGTATAGCGCAGGGCGCGCTTGACCACGCGGTCAAGTATTCGCGCGAACGCAAACAATTCGGCAAGACGATATCGTCGTTCCAGGGGCTCCAGTTCATGCTCGCGGACATGGCCACGCAGGTCGAGGCGGCCCGCGCGCTGACCTATGCCACCGCGAGGATGGTCGATTCGGGCGCGAGGGATGTATCGAAGGAGTCCGCGATGGTCAAATTATTCGCTTCGGACACTGCGATGAAAGTCACGACCGACGCGATCCAGGTCCTCGGCGGTTACGGCTACATGCGCGATTACCCGGTCGAGAAGTACATGCGTGACGCGAAGATAACCCAGATATACGAAGGCACCAACCAGATACAGCGCAACATAATTGCGCTTGAAGTGCTGAAAGAGCAGCTGAAGAAATGAACATTATCGTCTGCATAAAGCAGGTCCCCGATACGCAGGACATCAGGATAAACCCCGAGACGAACACGCTGATGCGCGAGGGCGTCCAGTCGATAGTCAACCCGTTCGACATGTACGCGATAGAAGAGGCGCTCAGGATAAAGGAGAAGGTCGGTGCCGCCACCACAAAAGTGACGGTCCTTACGATGGGCCCGCAGCAGGCCGAAGAGGCGTTGCGCGAGGCGGTGTCGATGGGCGTCGATGAGATGGTGCTGATGTGCGACCGGGCTTTCGCGGGTTCCGATACCTGGGCGACGAGCTATACCCTCGCGAAGGGCATACAGAAGATCGGGAAGTTTGACCTTATAATATGCGGCAAGCAGGCCATAGACGGCGACACGGCGCAGGTCGGCCCCGGCATCGCCGCGACGCTCGATATCCCGCAGGTGACTTACGTCAAGAAGACCGAAGAGATCAAGGAAGGTTCCGCGCGTTTCGAGAGGATGACCGAGGAAGGTTACGAGGTCATAGAGACGCCATTGCCCTGCCTGATAACGGTCGTGAAAGAGATAAATATCCCGCGCCTCCCGTCACTTAAGGGGAAGATAAAGGCGAAGCAGTCGAAGGCCGCGGTCATATGCGCGAAGGATATAGACGCAGACCCGGAAAGGCTGGGCCTCAAGGGATCGCCTACCGTGGTCAACAAGATATTTTCCCCGCCAAAGAGGACGGGCGGCCAGATGCTCCAGGGGGAGGTCCCTGAGGTAGTCGGAAAGCTGGCGGATTCCATCAAGGATGTGGTCATATCTGTGAGCAAGACATAAAATGGCTGATAATAATTCAAAGGAATGTTCGATACAGATACTCGCGGATAAATGCACAGGCTGCACGCTCTGCGTGAAGGCGTGCCCGTTCGGTGCTATATCGATGAAGGATGACGCGCAGGCCAAAAAGGGAAAGCTTGCCGTAATAGATTTTGTCAAATGCACGCTTTGCGGAGCGTGCGTAGAGACGTGCAAATTTAACGCGATAGAGAAGACCGTATGCAAAGTCCAGCCGAAAGTGCGGCTCGACGACTATAAGGGTGTGTGGGTCTTCGCCGAACAGAAGAAGGGCAAGGTCCAGAGCGTCGCGTTCGAACTTCTCGGCAAGGGCAGGGAACTCGCGAACGACCTCGGTGTGGAGCTTGCGGCGGTACTGGTCGGCGATAATATCGCCGACCGGACGGACGAACTCTTCTCGCGCGGCGCGGACAAGGTCTACCTTGTCGAAAGCCCGAAACTCAAGGATTACCAGGACGAGCCCTACACGAATATAATCGTCGAGCTCGTGAAGGAGTTCAAGCCCGAGATACTGTTGTACGGCGCGACCTCGATAGGCAGGTCCCTTGCGTCGCGCATCGCAGTCAAGCTATACACGGGCCTTACGGCCGACTGCACCGGCCTCGCGATAGATAAACAGAAGAGGTTGCTGTTGCAGACCCGCCCGGCGTTCGGCGGCAATATCATGGCCACTATCCTCTGCGAGAACTACCGGCCGCAGATGGCTACGGTCCGCCACAAGGTCTTCAAGGAAGCCGTCCCGGATAAATCGAGGAAAGGCCAGGTAATAAAGAAGGATTATCCCGGCGGAATTTACGATTCGCGCACAAAGATCGCGAACGTCGTGGAAGAGCTGTCGGCCACGGTCAACCTTACCGAGGCGGACATCATCGTCTCCGGAGGCAGGGGGCTCGGAAAGGCCGAAAACTTCAAGGTCATAGAGGAGCTCGCGCAGGTGCTCGGGGGCGCGGTCGGCGCGTCGCGTTCTGCGGTAGACGCAGAATGGATACCTTACTCGCACCAGGTGGGCCAGACAGGAAAGACGGTCTGCCCGAAGATATACATAGCGTGCGGCATCTCGGGGCAGATACAGCATCTCGCCGGGATGTCTTCCTCAGAGATAATAATCGCGATCAATAAGGACCCCCAGGCGCCGATATTTTCCGTGGCGACTTACGGGATTGTCGGGGACCTGTTTGAGGTAGTCCCCGCGTTGACGCAGAAGTTCAAGGAGATCCTAAAAAAGTAGCTTCTTTTTAACAGGGGGATCCAATTGGCAGAAGTCCCGCTTAGCAGTACCAGAGAGAAGATCCCTTTCACCTCAAGCATAAACTTCAGGTTCATCCTCATATTCATCCTGCTCGTCACCGTGACGACCTTCTTGAGCGGCATCATACTGATATACCAGGGCCAGAGGTCGCTCGAGGACGCGGTGCTCAAGAAGAACCTTACCGCGTGCGAGAATGTCCGCAGCAAGATAGAAAGTTTCATCCAGGCGGCAAGGTCATCCGTCGAGCTGATGACGCTGATGCCCGGGGTAAAGGACCTCGACCTGTTCCAGATAGACAAGATGATGTACGAGGTCATATCTGAGCATGAGCGGCTCGACCCGGTAGCGGTACTCAACGACCAGGGCATCATGATATCCTCGCGCAACCCCGCCGACCAGAACAAGGACATGTCCGGAAGCGAACTTTTCCTGAAGACCAAGAGCAAGAGCTACATCTCCGACATATTTTTTTCCTCCGACGGCCAGCCGCTGATAACCATAGCGGCGCCTATATTCGATTACGACAGCTTCGGAAGGAGGATAGGAGTGCTTGTGACTGCCGTTAAATTGCGCAGCCTGTGGCCGATCCTCGACCGGACAAAGGTCGGCGAGAAGGGTGTGATAGTGGTAACAGACAGGAAAGGCGAGCTGGTCTACAGGTCCGGGGAAGCGAAGACGGGCAGCATCGGAAACGACAGGACCGTCAAGCTCGCGCTCGAAGGCAGGACGGGCAGCGTAAACTACGGCGGCATGCTAAGTTCATACATGCCGATTACGGGGACGGTCACAGGGTCCGTGGTCGTGAAGCAGCCGACGCAAGAAGCCCTTTACGGCGTGGCGAAGATGAGGAGCCAATCGATGGTATTGCTCGTGCTGAGCATTATGGTCGCCATCGCGATAGGGCTCGTACTGTCGAATAGTATGCTCATCTCTGTCAGGAAACTTCTTGTAGGCACGAAGATAGTCGCCGAGGGCGACCTCGGTTATAAGATAGACATAAAGACTGACGATGAGATCGGCGAACTCGCGAGGTCGTTCAACGCGATGACCGTAGAGCTCAAGAAACAGAGGGAGAGGGCGATAACCGACGAGCTCACGCACCTCTATACTCATTCGTATTTCCTCGAGACGCTCAAGGCGGAGGTCTACAGGTCAAAAAGGTACAGGGCCCGGCTGTCGCTGATGATGCTCGACATAGACCATTTCAAGTCGTTCAACGACAACTACGGCCACCAGGTCGGCGACGAGGTGCTTATAAAGATATCAGACATGCTGAAGTCGAGCCTCAGGGAGTCCGATGTCGCGTCAAGGTACGGCGGCGAGGAGCTCGTTGTGCTCGCGGCCGAGACCGATAAAGAGGGGATATACATACTTGCCGAGAGGGTGCGCAAGAAGATCGCCGAGGATGTGATCGTCGAGTACGATGACAAGAAACTCAGGGTCACGGTCAGTATCGGAGTCACGACCCTTACCGAGGACGACATCAAGAGGGACATATTCCCCGACGACTTCCTGAAACGGGTCGATATGGCGCTCTATAAGGCAAAGGACAAGGGAAGAAATTGCGTCGTACAGTTATAGCATTGGCCGTGTTCATGGCGTCTTCCGCATTCATGCCCGCGGAGGTCCTGGTCCGCGAAAAGGTCCTCAAGAAACCCGAGACGATCCAGGGTACCGTATTTACCAAAGGGACAACGGTATATTTCGACGAATCCGGGAAACTGCAATTCGCAAGCCTCGGCGCAGACCAGCAGGTCGGAGGCATCAGGTTCGCGAAACGCACGTCCGTCTATTTCGACGGTTCCGGAAGGATCGAGTATGCGTACCTCGGCACAGACCAGCAGGTCCTCGGATTGGACGTGAAGAAGGGGACCTCGGTATATTTCACGAAGAACGGCAGGCTGGATTATATCATAGTCACGGGAGACGAGGAGATCAACGGCCTGCTTTGCGCGAAGGGCTCAAAGGCGGGTTTTTATGAATCGGGAAAACTCCGGTACGCCACGCTCGGAAAGGACCAGCAGGTACAGGGGATACCCTGCGCTAAGGGCTCGATAGCGGGTTTCTATGAATCGGGAAAGCTCGAACACGGGATATTGTCCGATGATTCGTGCGTGCAGGATATAATGTTCGCGAAGGGCACCTACCTTCTTTTTTATGAGACAGGCGGGATAAAAAGCGCATACCTCGTCGCGCCTACCGAGATAATGGGGATCGTTTGCGCGAACGGGCCGAGCGCAAGTTTTTATGAGAACGGGAAACTTGACTGGGCCGTCCTTGCGGACGCGAGCGAGGTGCAGGGGATATCTTGCGCGAAAGGTTCGACCATCGGGTTCTACAACAGCGGCAAGCTCCAGTACGCCACGCTCTCCTACGAACAGGATATTAGCGGCATTACCTGCGCGAAGGGCGCGAAGGCCGGTTTTTACCAGTCTGGGAATCTCCAGTTCGCGACTCTCGCTACAAGCCAGCAGGTCTTGGGCATACCCTGCGCCAAGGGCACGGTTGCCGGCCTGTATGAGAACGGCAAGCTTCAGTATGCGACCCTTAACGCGGACAAGGAGATAAACGGAATACCCTGCGCAAAGGGTACGAAGGTTGATTTTTATGAGTCCGGAGGCCTACAGAATGCCACGCTATCCAAAAACCATAGGATAGGTAATATCGACTGTCCGAAAGGGGTGGTCGTCGGCATTCGCGAAACCGGCACGATCAAATATCTGATATTCGAAGGGTCGAAGGCGAGCTTCGACGAGAACGGAAACCAGAGAGATACCGAAAAGTCCGCGGATTAAGCTCCTTCCCCGTTTATTATCTTTTCTGCAAACAATCCTTGACGACCTTCCATACGCGTAATACAATTATATACGAAATATGATGGAAGGAGAGGCCATATGGATATAGGCACGAAATACATAACTATGGAAGAGGTCGTGAATTATCTGAGCCTCAGCGAGGGCAGTATCCGTAAGCTTATACGGGAACAGAGTTTTCCGCACGTAAAGGTGCTAAGGAAATACCTGTTCAATAAGCAGGATATCGACGCGTGGCTTAAGATGCATTCACAGGGCCTAAGGGCTAATAAGTAGCATTACCTAACCATAAAAGGGGTCATGCTAAGCTCAAATTGTAAGATATATAGCATATTTATATCTATCGTGCTCGCGATATCATTCCCGTCTATATCGTGTTCCGGCGGCGAGGAATTGGATTACAATAAACTTTCACTAGAAGCCGCGCTGAACAGAATGTATGAAACCGACCCCGAAATACAGTCAAGCAAACTTGCCGTAGATTCCGCGCAGCTTGAGATAAGGGCGAGGAAGCTCGATACGTTCATGCCAAAACTCAGTGTTGGCGCCAGCATAGTCAAGCCCGTTAATATTTTTACGAAACTTGACCAGCAAAAAGAGATGTTCTTTGAGCAGCAGCTCATCATAGAGTTCGCCGTTACTTCAAACAGCTTCAACCATATCCTGAAGGACGTGAAGGGCCACGAGGCGAGCATGCTCGAATTGAAGCAGGCGGTCTCTGAAAAGAGCCGCAAGCTCATCACCGTCTATTATGCTGTCGCGAGGGCCCAGGAGAATTACAGGTCCAGCTGCAATAATATAGAGACGGTCGAGAAGGTCCTGAAGATGGTCGAAAATAGCAGTGAATATAAGGATGTCGAGAAGCTGGAGATAAGGAACTATCTTGCCGTAGTCACGGAAGAGAGGTTCGGCGCGCTGAACACGCTTGTCAACACGAGAAGGGACCTTCGCGGGCTTCTCGGGCTCGAGGACAGGGAAGATATCGACATAACCGTAGAGGAACTGCCCGACAATATTAACAAGGACATCTCATTCTACGAGAACCCGCTGATAAGGCCGGCGGATTACACGCTGGACATATTCAGGAAAAGGGCCGAGGCGGAGGACGTGGCAGCCCGCATCAGCGCGTCGCCGTTATTAAGGCTTACTTCCACTACCATCCTCGGGATTGCCGAAGGCAGATCCTCGAAATTCCAGAAGAAGGTCATAACCGATACGGCGCTGGAATTGCACATAACCGACTTTGGTCGCACCGGAGGTTTAAATGATGTCAGCAGGATGAAGTCCCAGATAGCGAGACTGGAACTCCTGAAAGCCGAAGAGGACCTTGAATATTCGGACCTGATAGCAAGCGGCAAACTGGCCGAACTGAGCGGCCTAATAGATAATTACAGGGAATATATAACTAAGACGGAAGACACGCTGAGGATGTTCAGGGAGCGGCTGTCCCTGCCGGTCATCGAGATAATAAGGATGAACGACAATCTCTATAAGGCCAGGTATGCCTTGCAGCAGGCGCTCGTCGATTATACGGTCATGCTCTCAAACCTCAAAGGCGTCGAATTAAAACCCGAGCAAACGAGCCCCCAATACCAGGATATGAGTTTGGAATACCTGCTCGCGAGGGGAGAGAGGAACGATATCCTGACCGTCAAGCAGATAGCCGAGAAGAGGATGAGGATGGAGAACGTAAGGATCAACGCGACGAAGGCCGGATATTTCCCGAAGATCACCGGCGCGGCTGTGCTTGAAAATGCGAACATAGACGGTTTGCCGTCCCAGGCGACCAGGGCTTACCTTTCGCTTGAAGGGCGGCTTTTTAATTTCAAGAACGGCCAGGCTGTCAGGGCGGCGAAGGCCGGCATGGAAGAGGTAAAGTACGAAGGGGCCGCGTTACAGAACGTGGTCGCGGATGAGATAATAAAGAATTACCTGTTCATATTAAGGAGCAAGAACACTTTAAAATGGCTGAATGAGATAAAGGAGATCAAGGACGGGGTAATACGCGATATGCTCGAGAGCATGGAAAACAAGGGGCCCAAATACAGCAGTTCGGACATACTGCCGCTGGTCCTGCAGCAGATGGAGCTTGACAGGATGATGGCGGATGTTGAATTCTCGCTGGCGGTTGTCGAATATAACCTCAAGAAATGGGCCGGAATACCGCTCAACGAGATGATCAGCGTAAAAGAGCTTCCGATGTCCGGGCAGGACGGAGGGCTTTCCGGGTTCATGGAGCTGGTACGGTCAAGGGTGGCGCCGTATTTCGACAGTAGGGCACCGGTCAAACAGGCCCTGAGCGCCGTAGAGAAGAACAGGGCGCAGGAGGCGCAGG
>JAKLIT010000045.1 GCA_022709465.1 Candidatus Omnitrophota bacterium
CTCAACGAGGCGCTCGAGACGCTCGACCACCGCGACCTCAACGGGATCGCGTTCTTCAAGAAGTCGAACCCTTCCGCGGAGAATATCGCCAAATATATATATGATCACCTGAAGAAGGCGCTTAAAGGCCCTTCGCTGAAAGTTTCGCTCAGAAGGGTGAGCGTCTGGGAAACGAAAGATTCCCGCGCCACGTATTTTGAATGAAAAGCCCCGCCCGCGGGGCGGGCAAAGCGGTAGTATTGCTCTCCGGCGGGCTTGATTCAGCGGTAACGCTGTATTACGCCGTGAGCAAAGGATATAAATGCGAATGCCTGATCTTTGATTACGGGCAAAGGCACAAGAAAGAAGTATCTGCCGCGAAGAAGATAGCCGGCTCGTGCGGCGCGCCGTCCAAAGTAATAAAGTTCCGGATGCCCTGGAAAGGCAGCGCGCTGCTCGACAGGCATATAGCCGTCCCGAAAGGCAGGCATATCGGCGGGAGCATTCCCGCGACATACGTCCCGTCGAGGAACACGATCTTCCTGAGCTTTGGCGCGTCATTCGCCGAAGTGATAGGCGCCTCCGCCGTCTTCATCGGGGCGAACGCCGTGGATTACAGCGGCTACCCCGATTGCAGGCCGCAGTACTTCAGGATATTCAATGAACTGGTGAAAGCCGGGACAAAGGCAGGCGTCGAGAAGAGGCGGATCGGGATAAAGGCCCCGCTCGTCGGCTTGGGCAAAGCGGATATAATCAGGCTCGGGATGAGTCTGGGCGTGCCCTTCGGGCTGACATGGTCGTGCTATTCCGGCGGTAAGCGCCCGTGCAATAAATGCGATTCATGCGTCATAAGGGCGAAAGGATTCAGAGAGGCGAAGGCCGAGGACCCGTTGACAACCATATGAAAGTAGTATTCAAGCAGCCTACGGCAAAGGTTACGGAAGTATTCCTGTCGGTCCAGGGTGAAGGAGTGTATGCGGGGGACCGGCACATATTCGTGCGTTTTCACGGATGCAATATGCGCTGCGCGTTCTGCGATACCCCGCAGCCGGACGCTCCCGGGGAATCCTCGATAAGGTCGGTGGTCGACAGGATCATCGACGCGGGCGCGGACGGGCAGGTAAAAGTGGTGACGATAACGGGAGGCGAGCCGCTGCTGCACTCTCACTTTCTCAGGTGCCTGCTCCCGCCGTTAAGGGATAAGGGATACAAGATCCACCTCGACACAAACGGGACGATGCCCGACAAACTCAACGACGTCATCGATTTCATCGATATGATCGCGATGGATATAAAACTGCCTTCGTCTACGAAGGACAGGCATTTTTGGGAAGAGCATCTCGCGTTCCTGAAGGCGGCAAGGGCAAAAGGGGTTTTCGTGAAGATGGTCATAACGGACGAGACCCGTGAAGAGGATATAGACAGGGCGGTCGGGCTCATCGAGGGCGTGGACAGCGCTATCGCGCTTGTCCTACAGCCGGCCTCCGAATTCGGAGAGTTCAAAGGCAAGCCCGACAATGCCAGGGTCATGGAATGGCAGAAGAGGGCGCAGGCAAAGCTTAAGGACGTCAGGGTAATTCCGCAGTTGCACAGGATAAAAGGCATAAGATGAGGAAGATAAGCTCGGATAAGATAAGCTCTGTAGTCGCGGAGCTTTCGATGGAAGCGAATTTCACGCTGCGCAAGGACATCCTTGCCGCGCTGCGCAGGGCGTGGGCGTCCGAGAAGGCAGGGAAGGCGAAGAAAGTCCTCGGGGTCCTTGTGGAGAACGCTGTTATAGCAAAGAGTTCGAGGACCGCGATATGCCAGGATACCGGGATGGCCGAGGTCTTTATCGATATAGGACAGCGCGTCTGTGTCACCGGAGGCGGCCTGGAAGACGCCGTCAACGAAGGCGTCCGCCGCGGATACAGGAAAGGTTACCTGCGCAAGTCCGTAGTGTCGGATCCACTGCTCAGGAAGAACACGAATGATAATACGCCCGCGGTCATCCACACGAGGATAGTCACCGGCGATAAAATAAAGATCACGGTTATGCCGAAAGGGTTCGGCAGCGAGAACAAGACGCGTATAAAGATGTTCAACCCGACCCAGGGCGCGTCCGACATTGCAGGGTTCGTGGTCGAGGCCGTCAAGAAGGCCGCAGCCGACGCGTGCCCGCCCTACATAATAGGAGTGGGGATGGGCGGCACGATAGACAAGGCGTGTATCCTCGCCAAGGAAGCGCTGCTGCGCCCGGTAAACAAGCGCAGCCGTAAGGCGCATATCGCGGCGCTCGAGAAGAGCCTGAAGAAAGGCCTGAACGCGCTGAAGATAGGCCCGATGGGTTTCGGCGGAGGCGCGACCTGCCTCGCGGTAAATATAGAGGCCTTCCCGACGCACATAGCCGGCTTGCCGGTCTGTGTAAGCATATCCTGCCACGCGACAAGGAGCGCGACAAAGACGATCTGATGCCACGCTCGATACAGCTTCCGCTGTCACCGGAAATAATAAAGGCGCTTAAGGCGGGCGACGAGGTCCTGCTCAACGGTTATGTATATACCGCCCGCGACCAGGCGCATTTCAGGTTCGTTAAGGCGATCTCGGAGAAGAGGGCGCCGGCGCTTATAAAGGGGCAGACGGTATATTACGCGGGCCCAACGCCGGCATGCCCGGGGAAAGCCATTGGTTCCTGCGGGCCTACGACGTCGAGCAGGATGGATTTTTTTACCCCGCACCTGCTTAAGGCGGGGCTCAAGGGTATGATAGGCAAGGGTGCCCGGTCCGAGGACGTAAGGCGGTCGATAAAGAGATATAAAGCGGTTTATTTTATTACAATAGCCGGCGCAGGCGCATACCTTTCAGAGAAGATAACCGAAGCGAGGCCGGTCATGTATAAGGACCTCGGCGCGGAGGCGGTCTACCGGCTCAAACTTAAGGATTTTCCCGCGATAGTCGGGATAGACAGTAACGGAAAGGAAATTTAGATGATAAAAAGGGCGGACGGAAGGGGAGCCGAGATATTGCGCAAGGTCAACATAACGCGCGGTTACCTGAAATACGCGGAAGGGTCGTGCCTTATAGAGCTCGGTGACACGAAGGTCCTGTGTTCGGCGTCCGTCGACGAGGTTGTGCCGCAGTTCCTGAAGGGCAGGGGCACCGGTTGGGTCACGTCCGAATACGGGATGTTGCCGCGTTCGTGCCAGCAGAGGGTCCAGAGGGAAGCAGTGAAGGGCACGATAGGCGGCAGGACGCATGAGATACAGAGGTTGGTCGGCCGTTCTCTGCGGGCGGTCACGGACCTTACCGCGCTCGGCGAGAGGACGGTATGGATCGATTGCGACGTGATACAGGCCGACGGCGGGACGCGCTGCGCGTCTATAACGGGCAGTTTCATCGCGCTTGCCGACGCGCTCTCATTCCTTAAGAAGAAAGGTGTCGTAAACAAACTGCCGGTCCTCGATTACGTCGCCGCGACAAGCGTCGGGCTCATAAGGAACGAGCCCGTGCTCGACCTCGCCTTCGACGAGGACTCAAAGGCGGACGTCGACATGAACATCGTGATGACCGGCAAGGGAAAGTTCATCGAGATACAGGGCACGGCGGAAGGCGAGCCGTTCGACGGAGAGCAGCTTCATAAGCTGCTTGAGCTGGCCAAGAAGGGCATTACGCAGCTGGTAGGCATCCAGAAAGACATTTTGGGCATATAAGTGTTAGAGATCGTTATTTCATCCCGCAATAAGGAAAAGAAACGCGAGTTGAAGTCCCTGCTAAGGGGATTTAAAGTCCGCGTTCTCGACCTAAACGACTTTCCCTCGGCCCCCCGCGTAAAAGAGACGGGCAGGACTTTCGAAGCGAACGCGAAGCAGAAGGCCCTTAAGATAGCCAAATACACGAAGAAGCTTACCATCGCCGACGATTCCGGCCTCGCGGTGAATGCCCTTAGAGGCAGGCCAGGCGTGAGGTCCGCGAGGTTCGCGGGAGAAAAAGCGTCGTACGAAGATAACAATATCAAGCTGCTGCGCCTGCTTGAAGGAGTGCCCGCCGGAAAAAGGAACGCGAAGTTCGTGTCAGTAGTGGCTATTGCGGGACCCAAGGGGATACTTGGGACGGTAAGGGGAGAGTGCAGTGGCAGGATAACGTTCGAGCCGAAAGGCAAGGCAGGTTTCGGGTACGACCCGGTATTTTATTCCCCTAAGTTCGGCAAGACATTCGCGGAAATATCCGTTTCACGCAAGAATTCAGAAAGCCACCGCGGCAGGGCGCTCAGGAAAGCGCGCGCGGTCATTTCCCGTCTCCTCCGAAGAGGCCTTTCCTGATATTATCGAAGACCTTGTTGTTCATTATATTGTTCAGCGGAGAGCCCACCTTGTATTTCGGGTCTTTCGTTGTGCCGTCGACTTTTATGTCGCCGAGGTAATTACCGTCCTTATCTATAAAGAAGTCCCTTATGGGCCCTAAGGATGAAGGCACATCGAGCAGCCCCTTGTCGAATTTGGCCGTGACCTGGAAATCGAGGTTACCGTCGAAATCCACATCACCTATCCCGGTAAGCTTCATCTGCTCTGAACTCAGCTGGGTATCCTCGGTGTGCACGTTCTTGTCGGCTATCATGAACGAACCCTGGGCCTGGCCGAAAGCGATCTTGCTGACCCCGGGTATATAGAGGATGTTCGCGAGCCCGGAGAATACCGGCAGTTCCCAGAATTTTCCGTCAGCGATCCGGAACCTGCCGTTGCCCTTCAATGTGCCGATATCGTTCACGGACCCGCCGATATCCGCGTTCGCCGAGAAACGCCCGCTTATCTTCTTGTCTTTCATGTCGGTGTCTTCTTTCCACCTGGCTATATCCACGTCGCGCACGCCTATCTGGATGACGTATTGCGGGTCCTTCTTGTTCAGGTCTATTACCGCGTTCGCCGACAGCGCGCCGCCATAGGGCTCCGCGGAAAGGCGTGAGACGGTTATGTACCTGTCCCTGAGCTTTCCTTCCAGGCGGCACAAGCCGAATTTCAATTTCTTGACCGCGACCGACGGGGAATCCGCCACGAGGTCTGCCTGCCAGGACGCGAAGTCCTTCTGCCTTCCCCTGAAGACGAACTTCGCCGCGATCTTCTCCGCCGTTATCCCGTTCTTTTCGATGATCTGTGCCTGTTCCTTCGAAAGGAATTTCATGAGCCCGCCGGAGCTTGTATTGAAACTGCCGCGAATATCGGCCGACGGGTCCGTCAGGTCGGTTATCGTGCCTGCCAGCAGGATCTCCTCGGTGTCCGACTTCGCGGTAAGCCTGTCGAACGTCATGCGCCAGGAATTACGCTCATTTGTCTTTCCGCTGAACTTGAACGCGGCGGCCACCGCGGTGCGGGGATCGAGTTTATCCAGCAGTTCGCGATTTTCCTTCGGTAAATATGACGCCAATTCCGACAACTTAGTGTTCAGCGTCCCCCTTATATCGAGCGCCGGGTCCTTGAAATCCGCATAAGAGCCGGACAGGTTGAATACGCTGTCCCTGTATTTGCCGTCGAATTTGCTGAATACGAGCGAATTCTCGAGGGATTTAAAGCTTGTCTTAAGCTTAAGCTCGTCGGAGGAGAGGGAGAGCTCGCATGCCGGCGTCTTGAAGCCGTTGATATCGCCGCTTAAAAGGTATTTCTTGCCGTCGAAGCCGAAAGCGGATATGTTCCTAAGCGCTATAGATTCCTGCTTTATGGTAAGCGTGCCGTTTACGGACGTTATCGGTTTACCGAGGAAATCGGGTTTTACGGAGCAATCAAGCAGTTCCGACGAAATGATATAAGCGAGGGGTATCCTCGGCTGCTCTTTCAGCAGGCCGCTCACGTTCAGCGATACCTTGCTTATCCCGCTGAGCGTGAAGCCCTTAAGCTTCTCCCCGGCCTCAGGGGGAAGCAGATCCCCGAGTTTCGCGATATCGAGGTCGGTCTTCGCGGTAAGGGAGAGGTAGGGGTTATTATAATCCTTTAAGCTGCCGGAGAATACGCAGTCGAACCCTTTCGCGAGGCCCTTCAGCAGGTCGGTCCAGAGCTTCGTCTCGTCGAAATATATCTTCCCGTTTATCCTGTCAATCGAGCCGAATGAAGGGACGCCGGATATCTTAGTGTCGCGCAGCAGCGTATCGGCGGTATATTTCAGCGGGACGGCCTTGTCCTTCAGGTCGAAGATGAACTTGCCGTTCGCGTCGACGGCGCCTTTGACCGCGAAGTCCTTTGAGGCGAGGTCGAGCTTGCCCATTTTGGCCGACGCCGTGATGACGCAGGGCATCTTGAGACGCGCCTTGTCCTTGAGGTCCACGGCCATCTTGCCACTGATGTCGATCCCGCCGTTCGCGGTAAGGTCGTCGCGCTTCAGGTCGAGCGCGGTCACTGAAGCCATAGTCGCGACCGTTAAACTGTTTTCGTAAGAGAAAGCCGCGCTGATGTTGCCGGTTAAGTTGCCCGAGAGCGACTTGAACGGCATGCCGTCATAATAAGGGCTGAACTCAGAGAGAGGGATATTCTTTAATTTCAGGTTCAACGTCGTGTTCTTGCTTGCCGGGACAAACTCGCCGTCCGCCGTCATGGAGTTTTTCTGCGGTATGCCAAGTTCCGCGGACAACCTGTACTTTACCTTCAGCGGATAAGAGAGCGACACGGAGAAATTTATATCGTTTAACTCCTTCCTGAAATCGGGTTCCGTGGCGAGGTCCTCGAAGACACACTTTCCGCCGGTGACGGATACGCTGTTAACGAGGAGATCCGGCCGCCCGTCGGGCCTCATATCCTTCAGGAACAGCAGGGATCCGAAGTTCCACTCGTTCTTATCGTCGATGGTAATGAATATCACCGGGGATTCCACCCTTACCGAGGAGACGATGAGTTTCCTTTCGCGCAGCAGCGGCAGGTATAGGATGTTCAGGTAGAGCTTCTTTACCTCGAGGAACTTGCGGCTGTACTTAGGGTCGTCCGAGACCGTGAGGTCCCTGAGTATTACGCCGCGGAACGGGTTATAGTATATGCTTCCGAGCGTGATCTCGCGGCCGGTCGCCTTGACGAGATATTCGAGGATGATAGACCTGCCCTTTGTCGGCATGACGTACTCGTTGACATACCACAGCGCTATCGAGCCGGCAATCACCAGCAATATGGAGATGAACAGTATCTTCCGTAAGAAGGGGACGCCCTTCGGCCTGGGTTGCTCTTGCATGGGTAGTATTCTATATTAAAATGGTTTGACTTTGCAAGCGCGAATTGGTAAAATCTAATCGCGAAATGGCGCTCGCTCCCCGACGATTGGGAGCGATTTTTAATCTCGGGGCGTAGCGCAGTTTGGCTAGCGCGTCTGCTTTGGGAGCAGAAGGTCCTCGGTTCAAGTCCGAGCGCCCCGACCATAATTTCCCCTATATAGGGGGTAGAGAAATACGCGCCTGTAGCTCAGTTGGATAGAGCAGCTGCCTTCTAAGCAGCGGGCCGGGCGTTCGAGTCGCCCCAGGCGCGCCATAGGTTCCCCTGTTTAGGGGTAATGAACAATCCCGAGTTCTGCCGAGTAGAATTTCGTAGAAATTCTACCGGCGCTTAGAACGAGGGATAGGATTGATATATTTACAATTTCAACGGTGGGTGTAGCTCAGCTGGTTAGAGCACGGGACTGTGGCTCCCGTTGTCGCGGGTTCGATCCCCGTCACCCACCCCAGTCTTTCTCACCTCTAACCGAGAAGAGAGAGGATCAAAGCCCTGTTTACTTAACGTGACCAGGGCTTTGATTTTTTTAAGCTATTTTGGGAAATAATAGGATTTTATCATAGTAAAATAAACTTGACATTATGTATAGTTTACTATACACTATATTTATGCCAAATCATTCCATGCAGTTTAAAATAGTCAGCCGTTTGCCTGTATTCCGAGCAGAACGGGATATCACTCAGGAGGAACTTGCTAACGCCATAAAAGTTACCAGGGCAACAATTATCGCTATCGAAAAAGGAGATTACAACCCTTCTCTTGAATTGGCATTCAAGTTGGCGCGTTTTTTTAAAACCGATATTAACTCGCTCTTCTACGTAAAAGAAGAAAAAATAAAGGAGGATTAAAAAATGGGCCGTTTAGACAAAATTGCTTCAAAATTATTTCTTTACGGTTTACCTGTTATGCTGCTCTTGGCTTTTTTATCAAATATCGGTAAGGGGGAGATATTTAAACAGCTTCCGCAATCTTTAGACATAACCCGCAATCTTTTAGGAATGGTGATATTTTTAACATGGATGCTGATAACTATGTATTTATCGCTGCGCCTGCTTACGTCAAAAGAATTTCGCGGGAAAGCGTTCTCGAGGCTTTTATTTTTAAAAAACCGTGACGAACGGGAAGAATACCTGACCGGAAAAGCCATAAAAACCACTTTTTTTATAACTCTTGCGTTTTTGATTTTACTGTTTTGTTTGTCCTGTTTCCAGGTTTCGATATACAGGGTGCCGGTCGAAAAAGCTGTCAATGGAAAGACCGGATTCGTTAGACTTGGGATTAATCTAAATTTTATCCAAGAACAGGCTGCGCCGTCGCAAAACATCGGCGTGAAAAATATCTTTTCCTATACAAATTTTCCCATTTCCGCAACAGGTATAATTTTTATTCTTATTATTTGGAATATACTTTGGTACAATTTTTTTATTCGCCGTTCGATGAAATAAAAATAATATTTATAAATCTGTTTTTGATGGTCGCTATATCCTATAAATCAAATCGCTATTTTCTTGTTAAGCACACTCTTAAGTCCTGCAATACATACCTGTAGATAGAGAGAGATTTCCCCTTGTGGTCTACGAGCGGGACCCTATTTTTATGTCCCGAAGGGTTAAAGACTTAGGTGCGATTTAGCTTTGAATATCCCGTCACATATCAGGAAAATGTTTTGGCTTTATTTTAGGTTTTAATGTATACTATTTTGCGGTTATCATAATATAAACAGTATAGACAAAATGGGGTTTATGAATGAAGAAAATCTGCAGCATCATTGTAGCATTTTTTCTAGTTCTTTTATGTTCAACTTCTGTATTTGCGTATAATTTTGAGCTTAAGGGACAAGGATTCTGGGCTTATTCCGGTACCCAGTCCCAAACCGTCGACCGTGTTGATACTGCTAAAGCCGGAGATAATGTCGATGCCAATGGGCATGAGCTAATTGTGAGCGGTTATCCCGACGCTAACGATGGCGGCGGCCCCTACAACTTTACTTTGGGCGATATTACCGGCAGCAATTCCACAAGTGTGCTGGATATAGGTTGGGGTGGAGATCATTCATTCAATGTGACGATAAATTCGGTTAATATGACCGATCCGAGCGGCCGTATGCAGGTTGACAACGGATGGGATGACACAGATGCAATTACGGCTACCGTGACCAACGGCGTTACGGTTCATGAGCTGGACATCAGGCACTATTCTACTACAACCGCAGCAGATGTTGCTTTGACGGTGGAGGGCGCGCTTTCAGCCACGACTACCGTGATCTCGGTAGATCAAACTGGAGGCGGCACCGCATCCGGCGGCATCGCAACATTGACGGCAAACGGAAGCACCGTCGGACTCGGTACATGCACTCTTAATAGCAAACACGGGACCGCTACGCTGACCTTAAGCGGCAGCGGCGACCAGGCAGTGACAGGAACGATTAACGGTACAAGCGCTAACTATGGTAATTTAAACGTAAACGGGTCGGGCAATACCACATTTGCCGGTGCTATAGGCACTACTTCTTTAAACCAGATCAATATCGCCGCAGCAACCGGTAAGACCGCCGAATTCGACAGCACTGTGGGAGCGACCACAATTACAATGAGCGGTGCGGGCAAAGCTCAATTTGACGGTGCTGTTAACGTGACAAATTTGAATATCAATTCAACAGGAGCGGTTGTCCTGAATGCGGCGTCAGGTATTACTACAACCACGCTCGGCGCGGCAGGAGAATTGGAACTTAACAATACGTTAACAGGGAATGTTAATAATGGCGGTTATCTTTTGACAGTTAAGAATACCGAAAACGGCAGTATAGATGGTGTTATAAGCGGTAATGGCGGCCTGACCAAGACCGGCTCGGCAATATTAACGCTATTTGATGTTAACACCTATACCGGGACAACGACAGTCGATGCCGGTACATTATATACAAATGCGTCTAATTTGCCGGTTAGCACCCTTGGAAATTCAAATGCTATTGTGGTCAATGACGGCGGCACAATAGATTGCAGTGCTACCGCGGGCCAGCCTTACGACAATTCGTTTGTTGGGTCGGCTGCCAATACCGCGACTATCACGATCAATGCAGGTGGTGTCATTACCGATAGCTTTGGCCACTCGAACCACCTTAAGGCATTAATATTAAACGGCGGCACTCTGTCTGAGACGGGCGGGGCGAACGCCCAGTATGGCAACTGGAATTTTGACTACGGAGTTTCTACTCCCGGAAATGGAAATACTTCCTATATTACCGGCGGCAATGCCACACTGGGCCAGACCGGCGGTACGGCCTTCGATATCGGCGCGCGCGATACGGTAAAAGTGTC
>JAKLIT010000046.1 GCA_022709465.1 Candidatus Omnitrophota bacterium
GTGTGCTATAATTCTGGTTTACAATGGCTTAAACTTTCCTTACGCCAGTAACCCCAAGTAATATAAGGAGATATATCATGTTCAGGAGCGAAAGGGTCAAAAAAGGCCTCGAAAAGGTCGGTAGCCGCGCGCTTATGTATGCCACAGGCATGACTAAGTCCGAGATAGAGCGGCCGTTCATCGGGATTGCGTCCAGCTTTACGGACCTCGTGCCGGGGCATATACACCTGCGCGAGCTCGAGCGTTCCATCGAGCACGGCATATATGCCGCGGGCGGCACGGCGTTCGTCTTCGGGATACCGGCCATCTGCGACGGCATAGCGATGGGCCACCTCGGGATGCACTGTTCGCTTCCGTCGAGGGAGCTAATAGCCGATTCCGTCGAGATGGTCACTACCGCGCACGCGCTCGACGGGCTGATCCTGCTCACGAACTGCGACAAGATAACCCCCGGCATGATAATGGCGGCATGCCGTATGGATATACCGGCGATAGTCGTCACCGGCGGGCCGATGATATCGGGCCGCGCGCAGATGAGGCGGCTCTCGCTCGTCAAGGACACCTTTGAGGCGGTCGGCAGGTACAAGGCCGGACAGATATCGAAGGAGGAGCTCGAGGAGCTCGAGTGCAACGCCTGCCCGGGTGCCGGCGCGTGCCAGGGGCTCTATACGGCCAACACTATGGCCTGCGTCTCGGAGGCATCAGGCATCGCGATGCCCGGAGGGGCCACGGCCCTGGCTTCTTCCGCGAAGCGCGAGAGGATAGCCTACCTGAGCGGAGAGCGCATAGTCGAGCTCGTCAGGAAGGATGTCACGATTAACAAGATATTGACGGCCAAGTCGATCGAGAACGCGCTGCGTGTTGACATGGCGCTCGGCGGCTCGACGAACACCGTCCTGCACGTCACGGCCATCGCGCACGAGCTCGGGATCAATCTCTCGGTCGATACGTTCGACAAGATAAGCAGGGAGACGCCGCACATATCCGATATATTGCCCTCGGGGCAGTATTTCATGGAGGACCTCGAGTTTGCGGGCGGCATTCCGGCCGTCCTGAAGAGGCTGAGGGCGAAGCTTAAGGACCAAATGACTGTCAGCGGTAAGACCATATACGAGATCGCCGATGCGGCGCGCATCGCCGACGAAGAGGTCATCAGGCCGCTGAACAGGCCATACCATAAAGAAGGAGGGATCGCCGTCCTGAAGGGCAATATCGCCCCGGACGGTGCCGTAGTCAAGCAGACGGCCGTTAAGGACAAGGTAAAGCATTTCATAGGGAAGGCGAAGGCCTTCGATTCCGAGGACGGCGCGATGAAGGCGATACTTGCCGGCAAGATAAAGGCCGGCGATTGCGTCGTCATCCGCTACGAGGGGCCGAAGGGCGGGCCCGGCATGAGGGAGATGCTCTCCCCGACGGCCGCGCTCGTCGGCATGGGCCTGGCGGACAGCGTCGCGCTGATAACCGACGGAAGGTTCTCGGGCGGCACGCAGGGGCCGTGCATCGGGCACATATCCCCCGAGGCGGCAGAATGCGGCCCTATAGCGGCTATACGCGACGGCGATACGATCGAAATAGACATCCCGAAGCGCAAGCTCGAATTGAAGGTCTCGAAGGATGAACTGAAAAAACGAATGAAGAAGATAAAGGCGCGCGAACCGAGGATAAAGACGGGGTATCTCGCGAGGTACGCGAATCTCGTCACGTCCTCGAGCACCGGCGCCGTTATGAAAGGTTAATACGATAAAATGACAACGAAGATGAACGGAGCGAGGATACTTGTCGAATCGCTCAAAAAGGAAGGCGTCGGGGCCATATTCGGCTATCCGGGCGGGCAGGCATTGCCGCTTTTCGACGCGCTTTACAATTCCGACCTTAAGTTCTACCTCGTCAGGCACGAGCAGGCTGCCGCTCACGCGGCAGACGGCTACGCGCGCGTCACGGGCAAACCCGGTGTCTGCATAGCGACCTCGGGGCCGGGCGCGACGAACCTCGTCACGGGCATAGCGACCGCGTACATGGACTCGATACCGATGGTCGCGATAACCGGGCAGGTCAAGACGTTCATGATAGGCAACGACGCGTTCCAGGAGGCCGACATGCTCGGCATAACGCGCCCGATAACGAAGCATAATTACCTCGTCAAGGACGTCAAGGACCTCGCGCGGACGATAAAGGAAGCGTTCCATATCGCCTCGACGGGAAGGCCGGGGCCGGTCCTGATAGACCTACCGTCGGACGTCCAGCTTGCCGAGACGGAGTTCCATTATCCGTCGGAGGTCAACATACGCAGCTATAAGCCGACCTACTGCGGGCACCCCGGGCAGATAAGGAAGGCCGCGAAGATGATAGCGGAGTCGAAGAAGCCGGTTATATACGCGGGAGGCGGCGTCATATTATCGGGCGCGGCGAAACAGCTCAAGGAGTTCGCCGAGAAGATCAATTCGCCCGTCACGATGACCCTGCTGGGCCTCGGGGGGTTCCCGGGTAACCACGAGCTCTCGCTCGGCATGCTCGGCATGCACGGCACCGGATACGCCAACCATGCCGTCCAGAACTGCGACCTACTGATAGCGATAGGCGCGAGATTCGATGACCGCGTCACGGGAAAGGTCGACGAGTTCGCTCCGCACGCGAAGGTCATACATATCGACATCGACCCGGCCGCTATAGCGAAGAGCGTGGCCGTTAATGTGCCGATAGTCGGCGACGTCAAGTGCGTTCTCGACGAGATGCTGAAGATAGTCCACCGGCCGCATGACAAGGAATGGACAGAGAAGATAGTCGAGTGGAAGAAGAAGCACCCGCTCAATTACAAGATAGACGATAACCTGCGCCCGCAGTATGTCATACAGCAGGTCTGCGAGGCGACGAAGGGCGAGGCGGTCATCGCTACCGATGTCGGCCAGCACCAGATGTGGACCGCGCAATGGTACAGGTTCGCGAGGCCTCGCGAGTTCCTTTCGAGCGGCGGGCTTGGAACGATGGGTTACGGTTTTCCGGCCGGTATAGGCGCGAAGGTCGGAAGGCCCGACGCGCAGGTCTTCGTCATAAGCGGCGACGGCTCGATACAGATGAACATACAGGAGCTCTCGACGGCGGTCGTCAATAATATCGACGTTAAAATAGTGATCCTGAACAATTCGTACCTCGGAATGGTCCGCCAGTGGCAGGAGCTCTTCTACGGGAAGAGGTATTCCCATACGAAGATGACCAACCCGGACTTCGTCAAGATAGCCGAGGCGTACGGCGCCGCCGGGGTGAGGATAGAGAAGAAGGAAGAGGTCCGCCCTGCGATAGAGAAGGCGATGCACACCAAGGGTGTGGTCGTGATGGAATTCATAGTCGAACCGGAGGAGAACGTCTACCCATTCGTCCCGGCCGGAAAACGGCTCGATGATATGATAGGGAGCATGGCATGAAGCATACAATATCGGCACTTGTTGAGAACCACTCGGGAGTCCTGTCGAGGATATCCGGCCTCTTTTCGGCCCGCGGATTCAATATTGATTCGCTGACGGTCGGGGAGACCGAGGATCCGACGGTCTCGCGGATGACGATAGTCGTCAACGGCGATGAGCGCACCCTCGAGCAGGTAAAGAAGCAGCTCAACAAATTGATAGACGTCATAACGGTCCAGGACCTGACGAAGACGAGGTTCATCGACCGCGAGCTGCTGCTGATAAAAGTGGCCGTGGAATCCCAGAAGGACCGCGACCAGATAATCGAGATAGCCGAGAACATGAAGGCGGACATCGTCGATATCGGTTCGCAGACGGTGACGGTTGAGGCGACCGGGGAGACCCAGCGCATAGACAGGCTCATAGGGTCGCTGAGGCAGTTCGGCATAAAAGAGATAGTAAGGACCGGAAAGATAGCGATGTCGCTTGATCCGAAGGAAAATACACAACACACTCCAAAGGAGGAAGAAGAGTAAATGGCAAAGGTATATTACGACAAGGATGCGGACCTGGATATCATAAAGAACAAGACGATAGCGATAATCGGCTACGGAATACAGGGCCGCGGGCAGTCGCTCTGCCTCAGGGATTCGGGATGCAAGGTCGTGGTCTCCGAGATGCCGGGCACCGTGAACTACGAGATGGCCAAGAAAGACGGTTTTGAGCCGGTTTCTGCCGCGGAAGCCGCGAAACAGGCGGATATCATACAGATACTGACCCAGGACCACGTCCAGGCGAAGGTATATAAAGAGAGCATCAAGCCGAACCTGAAAAAAGGCAAGGCGCTCTGCTTTTCGCACGGCTTCAATATCCGCTTCAAGCAGATAAAGCCGCCGAAGAACGTCGACGTCTTCATGATAGCGCCGAAAGGCCCGGGTGCCTTGGTGCGCAGGATGTACGAGGAAGGCAAGGGCGTGCCGTCGCTGGTCGCTATCTATCAGGACGCGACCGGAAACGCGAAAAAGATAGCCCTCGCTTACGCGAAGGCGATCAAGGCGACGACCGCGGGAGTCATCGAGACGACGTTCGAAGAGGAGACCGAAACGGATCTCTTCGGCGAACAGGCGGTCCTATGCGGCGGCGTCAGCGAGCTCATCAAGGCCGGGTTCGACACGCTCGTCGAGGCGGGATACCAGCCCGAGATAGCGTATTTCGAGGTCCTGCATGAGCTGAAACTGATCACCGACCTGATACAGGAGAGGGGTATCGCGGGAATGCGCCGCGGCGTCTCGAACACGGCGACCTACGGCGACCTTAGCCGCGGGCCGAGGATAATAACCGCGAAGACGCGTAAAGAGATGAAGAAGATGCTCAAGGAGATAAAGTCGGGCAAGTTCGCGAGGGAATGGATTAAGGAGAACGAGACCGGAAGGAAGAACTTCGATAAACTGCTCAAGGACGGAGACGAGCACAAGATCGAGAAGGTCGGCAAGGAACTCCGCGAAATGATGCCTTGGATGAAGAAGTAATAGCAGGGGCGGAGGCCCCATAAAATGGAAAAGATAATAATCTTCGATACGACGCTTCGCGACGGGGAGCAATGCCCCGGCGCGTCGCTCGAGGCGCACGAGAAGCTCGAGATAGCGAAGCAGCTCGTGCGGCTTAAGGTGGATGTCATAGAGGCGGGTTTCCCGGTATCATCGCCGGGCGATTTCGCCGCTGTAAAGACGATCGCGAAAAATATAAAAGGGCCGGTCATCTGCGGCCTCGCGAGATGCCTGAAGAAGGACATTGAAGCGGCCGGAGAGGCCATTAAGCCCGCTTCTAAAAAGCGCATCCACGTATTCCTCGCGACATCGAAGATACACATGAAGTATAAATTGAGGAAGGCCGAGGATGAGGTAGTGCGCCTCGCGGTCGAAGGGGTGAAGCTCGCCCGCAAATACACCGACGACGTCGAATTTTCGCCCGAAGACGCGTCGAGGAGCGAGAAGGAGTTCCTCTACCGCGTCATCGAGCAGGCGATCATCGCGGGCGCGACGACCATAAACGTCCCGGATACCGTCGGCTACGCGATACCCGAAGAGTACGGCGGGCTCATACGCGATATCAGGGGCCACGTGCCGAACATAGGCCGCGCCGTGATCAGTGTGCACTGCCATAATGACCTCGGTCTCGGCGTCGCGAACTCGATAGCCGCGATAAAGAACGGCGCGAGGCAGGTCGAATGCACCATTAACGGCCTCGGCGAACGCGCCGGCAACGCTTCGATGGAAGAGATCGTCATGGCCATCAGGACCAGGAAGGATTTCTTCGGGAACCTCTCTACCGGGATAGTGACCGAGGAGATATCGAAGACGAGCAGGCTCGTCTCGAAGTTGACCGGCATGATGATACAGCCGAACAAGGCGATAGTCGGGCAGAACGCGTTCGCGCACGAGTCGGGCATACACCAGGACGGCATATTGAAGAAGCGCACGACCTACGAGATCATGAGCCCGCGCGAGATCGGCCTTAACGCGTCGAACCTCGTGTTGGGCAAGCACTCGGGCAGGCACGCTTTCATCGAAAAGCTCAAGAAGCTCGGTTATTCGCTTAGCGAGGCGATGGCGGCGAAGGCCTTCGAGAGTTTCAAGGTATTGGCCGACAAGAAGAAGTTCATATACGATGAGGACCTCGAGACATTAATGGAAGAGGGCTCGGGCGGCCTCTCCGAGACATGGAAGCTCATATCGTTCCGCACGGTGGCGGGCACGAACGAGACGCCTGTAGCGGAAGTCAAATTGCAGTCGAAGGCGGGCGTCAAGACAGCTGCGGCTGAAGGCGACGGTCCCGTTGACGCGTGCTGCAAAGCGATAGACAAGATAACGAAGATAAAAGGCGAATTGATCGATTACGCCTTGCAGTCGGTCACAAAAGGCAAGGACGCGATGGGGGAGGTCACCGTCAGGGTCCGCTCGAAGGACAAGATGGTGCTCGGCAAGTCGGCCTCGACTGATGTCATCGAGGCGAGCGTGAAGGCGTACCTCAACGCGGTGAATAAGCTGTTACACAAGGAAAATAAGAGATTGAGAATTGAGATCTGAAAAGAAAAAAGCGAATACCGCACTATTCGGGATAATCGGGTTCCCGCTGAAGCATACGCTGTCGCCGCATTTCCAAAATGCGGCATTCGCTTCTCTGGGGTTCGACGCGAGGTATATCCCGTTCGAAACGGCGCCGTCGTGCCTTAAGGGCGTGATACGTTCGCTGAATGCGCTTGGCGCGCGCGGCATAAACGTCACGATTCCCCATAAGCAGGCGGTGCTGGGACTGCTCGATTCCGTCTCGCCGGAGGCGAAGGGGATCGGCGCGGTGAATACCGTTGTGTTCAAAGGCAGGAAGACAAAAGGATATAATACCGACGGCGAAGGTTTTATCCGTTCATTGAAGAGCGACCTGGAATTCGACCCGAAGGGCAAGGCCGTCTTCCTGTTCGGGTGCGGCGGCGCGGCGCAGGCGATAGCATTCGTGCTCGCGAGGGAAGGCGCGCGGTCGATCGCTTTCGCGGACCTGGACGGGAAGAGGGCGAAGGCCCTCGCGGCGAAGATAAAACGGGATTTCCCGCGTTGCGGGACGCAGGCGCTGCCGTTCGCGCGGGCGCGGATAGAGAAGGGGGTCCTCGGCTCGGACCTGCTTGTCAACACGACCCCGGTCGGGATGCATAAGGGCGACCGCTGTATTGTCAGCCCTAAAGCGCTGCACAGGAAGCTCGCGGTATACGATATCGTCTATAACCCGCCGGTGACGCCGCTTATCAGGGAGGCGAAGAAGCGCGGGCTTAAGGCCGCGAACGGCCTCGGGATGCTTTTATACCAGGGCGTGCTTTCATTTGAACTGTTCACGGGAAGGAAAGCGCCGGTGGCGGTGATGCGCGGCGCGCTAAAAAAGGCGGTCAAATGCTGTCGGTGATCATCTATGTTTTCGTGTTCATGTTCGGTTCAATAGTCGGCAGTTTCCTGAACGTCTGCATACACCGGCTGCCGCGCGGCGAGTCGATAGTATTCCCCGCCTCGCATTGCCCGACATGCAACAGGGCGCTGCCGTGGTACCTGAACATACCGTTCGTCAGCTACCTGATGCTCGGAGGCAGGTGCGCGTTCTGCAAAGGTAAGATAGCGTTCCGGTATTTCGTGGTCGAGGGGATCACGGCCCTGGTTTTTACCGCGTTATTCTGGCGTTTCGGGCCGAGGCCGGATTTTTTCATATACACCGCGTTGTTCGCGGTGCTTATTGTGATCTCGTTCATAGATATAGAGCACTGGATAATACCCGATGAGCTCAGCATCCCCGCGACGGTACTGGGCCTTATCGTGAGTTTCACGTATCCGGCCATGCAGGGCGAGATATCGAGGTTGGCGGGATTGAGGGAATCGTTCTTCGGCCTTGCGTTCGGGTTCGTATCGCTGTACCTGTTAGCGCTGCTCGGCAGGATATTATACAAAAAAGAAGCGATGGGCGGGGGGGACCTGATGCTGTTGATGCTGATCGGCTCGTTCCTCGGCCTTAAGCTTACGATAGTGGCTTTCTTCGTCGCGCCGGTCTTCGGGTCTCTGGTCGGCGTGCCGAAATTATTAATGAAGAAACAGGATATAATTCAGTACGGTCCGTTCCTTGCGATAGCCGCTTTTGTTTGCGTGTTCTTCAGGGACGACATATTGGCGCTTTTCCCGTTATAGACACAGGAGGATAGAAGATGCTCAGATACCTTACGGCAGGCGAATCCCACGGCAGGTTCCTTTTGGGGATACTTGAAGGAATGCCTTCGGGGCTCAAGGTGGACAAGGGGAATATAAACCTCGAACTCAAGCGCAGGCAGTCCGGATTCGGCAGGGGCGCCCGTATGGCGATCGAGCAGGATACCGTCCAGGTGCTCTCGGGCCTGCGCAAGGGCATCACTATCGGGAGCCCGATCGCGCTGATGATAGAGAACAAGGACGCGTCCATAGATACGATGCCCTCGATAACGAGGCCGCGCCCTGGCCACGCAGACCTTGCCGGCGCGCTGAAGTACAATTCGTCCGATATACGCGACATACTCGAGAGGGCGTCCGCGCGGGAGACCGCGATCCGCGTCGCCGTCGGCGGCGTTTGCAGGATGTTCCTTGACGAGTTCGGCGTAAGGATCGCCAGCCATGTCCTGGAGATAGGCGGCGCCTCGCACGATAAGGCGATGCTCAAGAAGGTCGAGGAGTGCGCGAGGACCGGCGACACGCTCGGCGGGATATGCGAGATAACCGCGGCAGGATTGCCGGTCGGGCTCGGAAGCCATGTATCGCCGGACAGGCGCCTTGACGCGAGGATAGCAGGCGCGATGATGTCGATACAGGCGATAAAGGGAGTCGAGATAGGGCTCGGTTTTGCCGCGGCACGTTTGCCCGGCTCGAAGGTCCACGACGAGATAACTTACGACAGGAAGGGCGGGTTCTCGCGCGGTTCGAACAATGCCGGCGGAATAGAAGGCGGCATGACTAACGGGGAGCCGGTTGTCGTGAAGATAGCGATGAAACCGATAGCGACGCTCGGGAAACCGCTCGCGTCGGTCGACATAAAGACGAAGAAGAAGGTGACCGCGCAGGTCGAGAGGCATGATGTCTGCGCGGTATACGCCGCATCCGTGGTCGGCGAAGCCGTGCTCGCTTTCGAGTTGGCCAATGCCATGTCGGAGAAATTCGGCGGGGACAGCATGGCCGAGATGAAGAGGAACTTCGACGGCTACATAAAGCAGGTGAAATCCTTTTAGATGAAGAACATAATACTCGTAGGGTTCATGGGGACCGGCAAGACGGCGGTCGGCAGGGTGCTGGCCAAGCGCCTCGGGCTCAGGTTCGTAGATATGGACGATATCATCGAGGAGCGCGAGGGGATGAAGATACCCGAGATCTTCGAGAAGAAAGGCGAGAAGTATTTCAGGCATGCCGAGAGCAAGGTCGCCAGGGACATCGCCCTGCAGTCGGGGCTTGTCGTCGCGGCGGGAGGCGGCGCCGTTATCGATGAAGAGAACGTAAAAAACCTGAAATCCAACGGGATAATGTTCTGCCTCGTCGCGACGCCTGAGACGATATTCAGCAGGACGAAGGGCCATTCGCACAGGCCGCTTTTGAATGTCAGCGACCCGCAGGAGAAGATAGCCGAACTCATGGCCAAGCGCGCCGAATATTACGCGAGGGCCGATTACAGGATAGATACCGGTAACCTTTCGGTCGAAGGGGTCGCGGATAAGATTATGGAGCTCATAAAGTGACGGAACTCGAATACCTTCTCGTCCTGAATTCCGTACCCGGCGTCGGGTATATAAGGATAAAGAACCTCATCGCGCGCTTTGGCGGTCTCGAAGGGGTCTTCAAAGCGACGAAGGCCCAGCTTGAGGAGGCGGATAATATCGGCCCTAAGATCGCCTCCGCGATAGCGGATTGCGACAGGGAGAAGGTCCTCGAGACCGAGCTCAATCTTGCCGCGGCCTCGGGAGCGCGGATAATATCCTATTTAGACGATGAATACCCGGATAACCTGAAGCAGATATACGACCCTCCGGCCATATTATACGTCAAGGGCTCGTTCGAGCCCGAGGACAGGTTCTCGGCGGCGATAGTCGGTTCGCGAAGGGCGAGCCGTTACGGGCTACAGACCGCAGAGAGGTTCGGCATGGAGTTCGCCGCGCGCGGGATAACGGTGGTATCGGGCTTGGCCAGGGGGATAGACGCGGCCGGGCATAAGGGAGCCCTTAAGGCGAGGGGAAGGACCGTCG
>JAKLIT010000047.1 GCA_022709465.1 Candidatus Omnitrophota bacterium
GTCGGCGATACCGGCTTCCAGGAGCAGTGTTTCAGGAAACTCTCCGAGCTGAAAAATACCGGCAAGACCCTATTTTTCGTGTCGAACGATATCGAGAGCATAAAGAAGATATGCAGCCGGACCATCTTGATGGAAGGCGGAAGGATAAAGAGCGATGGCGCCTAAATTCGAGATCGTCTTCCCGGCCCACAACGAGGCGCAGCGCCTACTGGAATACCGAACGGTAGAGAAGTTCGACAGGTATTTCGGGGAACGCTACGGGCGCGGGGAATACTCTATACTCGTAGTATCAAACGGGAGCACCGACGGGACCGCAGCCGCCCTGGAAAACATCGCGCGCAACTCCGCGAACGTCAGGTATACCGCGATACCGGAAAAGGGTAAAGGCCGCGCGCTCGCCGAGGCCCTGAAGCTTGTTACTGCCCCACTCATGGTCTTCGCGGATATCGACGGCTCCGCGGGCCCGGAAGAAGCGGAGAAACTGTTAAAGCTCGCGGGCGATCATGATATCGTCGCCGGCTCCAGGAGAATCCCGGGCTCAAAGATAACCTCCCCCGCCCCCCTGCCGAGAAGGATAAACAGCGCGCTGGCGTCGTTCACCGTAAGGTTTTTTACGGGCATTCCGGTAAGGGACCCGTTCTGCGGGCTCAAGGCCTTCAGGACGGCGCGGCTCAGGGAAATAATGCCGTCATGCAGGTCGAGCGGATCCCTTATTGATGTTGAAATCCTGTATGAGGCGCGCAATGCGGGGATAAGCATTATAGAAGTCCCTATCGAATGGTCGTACACTCCCGGCTCAAAGGCATCGATAATAAGGTCTGACGTCAGGAACTTTACGGGGCTTATCGGCATCGCTGGCAGGCCCCTTCCTCCCGGGCACACGGCTCTCATGCTGCTGTTGGTGCTTAACCTCGCATATTTCATCTACTATTCGCTGGCGGCGTCCCGCATCCCGTATTCGATAAATATCGTCGAGGGGGCAATGTGGGCGTCCAACTTCTGGTCGCAATCTCTGGGGTATTACCCCGATCACAACCAATGGCCGTACTGGCCTACGGCGTATTCGCCTGTCTTTTATATCGCCGCCGGATGGATGCACAAGATATCCGGCCTCGGGCTTGAAGCCGGCCGCATAGTAAGCCTGCTCTCGGCATGCGGCATCGCCGCATTGCTCGGGATGAACGCCTCTAAACGGGGCGGCGGGCGGTTCTGGACGGCGGCATTCTTCCTGCTCTTCCTTTCGATAAACACGGTCGCCTACTGGGGGAACCTTTACCGCGTGGACATGCTCGAGGCATTCTTTGTATGCCTCGCGCTCTATATAGGGCTCGACGTCAAGATCAACGCGCTGAAGATGGCCGCCTCCTCTGCCCTGCTTTTCCTGGCATTCTTCACGAAATCGATGATCGCTATACCGGCGGCGGTGCTGTTCCTGTATTGGCTGGTCGCGGGGGACTCCGGCAGGAACAGGGCAGTTCCCGCGATAAAGGCGATCTTCTTGTTCATCGCCCTGACTTCGGCGGTTTTTTTCGCGTGGCAGGCCGCGACCGCGGGACAATTCGCGTCCCAGGCCTTCGGGATTATGCTGAAATTCACCGAAATAGACCCGAACCTCGGAATAGCCCTGCTGAAACGTTTTATTTCGGAGACCTGGGCCTTATTCATCGCCGTAATGATATGTTTTCGTTTCCGCGTGTTGCCGGAGCCGGAAAGGATAAGGGCTGTTTTCCTGTCGGCCGGGCTCGCGGCCTCGATGGCCTATATCTTCGCTGCGGGGTCCAGGATAGGGTCCGATACGAATTACTTCATCGAGGCGTATATATGGCTCCTGCTGCTGGCCGGTTCGCTCGTATCCGCGCCGGGGCTCGCGAAGAGCAGGAAAGCGGCCGTCGGCGCTCTCTTGTGCCTCTTCGCGTTTATGAACCTGCCGATGCCCGGGTCTTACCCGTTCTTCTGGAAGGATATCCCTGCGTTCCCGGGGGATCATTTCGCGCAGGAGAAAGCGGTGAAGGATGTGTCAATGCGCGCCGCCGCCGGTACCGCAAATTACGTAATAGCCGAGGACGCTTCCGTAGCATTGATTGCAGGCAAAGGGCCTGTCTTTGAGCCGTATATAATGGACCGGCTCTGGATGCTCGGGCTATGGGACCCGTCGAGATTCATCACAGGCATAGAGGACGGCAGGTATTCGCTCGTCCATGCGGACCTGGTCTGGAACAACACGAAATACATTGACAGCCCGTTGAACAGATACTATAACAGGATACGGATAAGATGATAAACTCAACCGTATCGGTAAAGCCCGTCCCGAACTACCTCAGTTTGGTCGCCCGCAACCATTCCAGGATACTGAACCATCGCGCCCTGATAGGAAGTAAGATCGCGATAGGCCGCCTTATCGGCGTCGTCGAAAGCGGGTTCTACCCTGCCGAAGCCGTCAAGAAGGCAGCTTCCATCCTCGCCCGGCTGCAGTCCGGGAAGACCGGCGTCGCGCAGGCGCTCGACGGCATCTACGCCCTCAATAAATTCAGTAAAGTCAAACTCTCCCGCGCGAAATTCGACGCATACCTGGGATTGCTCGTCGGAGCCGGGCATATAGAATTCCATCCGACCGATTTCTGCGACCACAAATGTGTGGGATGCTACTATAAGGACCGCGGAAATGACGTCATGCCGTTCGAATATATCCGCAAGATACTCGATACATACAGGCCAAGGTCGGTCGTACTCGTCGGCGGAGGCGAGCCTACCTTATATAAATATAAAGGCAAGGGCTTCGCCGATATCGTCTCGGAGATAAAGAATTACGACGCGGGAATACAGATAGGTATAGTCACCAAGGGCACTCACATACCCGGCGGCGACTGGCAGCGCCATATCGACTGGATAAGGGTGTCGATAGATTCCTCGACCCCGGAGACGTTCTTCATGTCAAAAAAGAAGGACGCTTTCCATAAGGTGCTCGATAATTATTTCAGCTACCTCCGGGGGCCTATCCCGCACGTTGGGCTCGGTTACCTCGTCTGGAGCGGGAATATCCACGAGACGCATGAGCTCGTGAAGCTTGTATACGGCATCGCCTCCGAAAAATACCCGTCGCTTACGCAAAAAATAAATATACAATTCCGTCCGATGAGGCCCGGCGTGGATGTCCCGGAAAAAGTCCGCAAGAACCATATCTCACAGGACATGATCTGCGCTAAAGGGCAGGTGGAAAAGGCCGTCGATGCCTTCGAAAAATACATTCATGATGATACGGGCCTTTCGAAATTCATACTGAACAATACCAACTGGGAAAAGGTCTCCGAAGGCAACGGCCTCCGCGCTGGAAAGCCCTTTGATAAATGTTATTACTGCATGTCGTTCAGGATATTCCGCCCGACCGGCGAGGTGTACCCGTGTTTTGTAAGGGTATCAGACCCCGAGTACCTCCTCGGGAACTTCAAGGACCCGTCGCCGGATGAGTTGCTGAAGATAAACCTCCTTCCCTTCCTGTACTTCAATAAGCTGGGGGCTTTCTGCTCGGAAGACAAGTGCAGGATGGCGTGGCTCAACAATATCGCCGAAGACGGCATAAAGAACGGCAAGTCCTGCGAGGGCGATGCCGCGAAAAGTTACTTCTTCTAAAATGGCCAACCTGGTGATCTGGACCGGCAATACGCTTATAGGCGGCGTGGACGTCTGGGTCAAAGAGCTGAAGAAGCTCTTTAAAGGCAGCCGCTACAACCTCATCACGATAAGCGACGGGTATACTTTCGCGGGCGATGAGAAGGTCGACATCTACATAAATTCGTGGAAGCAATTGGAAGAGGAACTGGTGCGCCTCTCCCCCGCCGTCGTGATGCCAAGCTGGGTCCACCCGATAACCGGCATCTGCGCGAAGCTTAACAAAAATGGCGCCCGCTTGAGGTGCCTCGGGATGCCGCATTCCGACAGCGATAAGGAATATTACGCCCCTCTCGCCTGGTACGAACCGGGCATCTCGAAGTTCGTCGCGGGAAGCCCTTATTGCAGGGACAGGCTCGCCGCGTGCATCCCGCCGGGGCGCGCCGCCGATATAACCCATATACCTTACGGCATAACGATTCCGGCGGAACCCATAAAGGAATATTCGCTTCGCCCGCTGAAACTCGCGTACTTCGGGCGGATGGAGCAGAAACAAAAAAACGTCCTCGAATTCGCCGCTCTTGCGCGGATACTCGACAATAAAGGCGTCGATTATACGTTAGACCTCATCGGTTCCGGGCCCGATAAAAACGCGCTTGCAAAGACACTGCCAACCTCGGGAAAGATCAGGTATTCGGAGCAGGTCCCCCACTCTGAGATGCTCGCGAAGCTTCCCGCGTATGATGTTTTCCTGCAGGTCTCGAAGTATGAGGGTTTCGGGCTCAGCATGATGGAAGCCATGGCGAGGAAAGTCATACCCTGCGTGACGAAGGCAAGCGGCGGCGCGTGGTACCTGATAGATGAAGGCAAGAACGGGTTCGTTGTCGACGCAGGCGATACGGAAGCCATGGCATCGGCGCTGGAGCGTATTTCACGCATGGGACCCGCTGAGGCCGCATCGATAGGCGGCCGCGCGCATAAAACAGCCGCGGAAAATTGCGATATCAAAAAGACGGGTGTAGAATTCATGAAAGCGCTCGACGCCTGCGTGGAAAGCCCGGCTCGCGAATGGGAGCGCGGCACTTATATAATGCCCGGCGGATGGGGCTCCGATTATTTCAATAAAGGCGGGCTCCTCGGGAAACTTAAAATGACATGGAAAAGATAAACCTCATAATCTGGACCGGCAATACGCTTATAGGCGGCGTGGACGCCTGGGTAAAAGAGCTCAGGGCCCGCCTCAGGGGCAGCCGCTACAACCTCATCACGATAAGCGACGGGTATATTTTCGCGGGCGATGAGAAGGTCGACATCTATATCCATTCGTGGGGCCAGCTCAGAAAAACGCTCAAGCGCCTATCCCCCGCCGTCGTAATTCCGAACTGGCGGCATAAGGTATTCGGGATCTGCGCAAAACTCAACGAAGAAGGCGCGCATTTAAGGTGCATAGGCGCGTGCCATTCCGACAGCGCCGAAGAATATCACGGCCCCCTCGCCTGGTACGAGTCCGCGATATCGGGGTTCATGGCGGTAAGCGACGGTTGCGCGCGGTCCCTTGCCGGATATATACCGCACAGGAAAGGCGATATCGAGCTCATAACCTACGGAATAACTGTCCCGGCGCGGCAAGATAAAGCGTATTCACTCAGGCCGTTGAAGATCGTGTATTTCGGGAGGATAGACGAAAAACAAAAGAACGCCTCCGGCCTGCTTAAGGCCGCCGGTCTGCTCGATAAACAGGGCACGGCGTTCATCCTCGATATAATAGGTTCAGGCCCTGACAGGCAGGCGCTTGCCTGTGCCGCCCACAAGATGCGCCTTTCATGCGGAAAGGTCAACTTCCTCGGGCAGATCCCGCGCGCGGAACTCCTGGGAAAGTTGAGCGAATACGACGTCTTTCTGCAGGTGTCAAGATACGAAGGGCAGTCGGTAAGCATGCTCGAGGCGATGGCGGCGCGGCTTATTCCCTGCGTCACACGGTCCTCCGGCGGCGGGTGGCGCATCATCGAGGACGGCGTTAACGGGTTCACCGCGGATATCGGTGACGCCGAAGCGATGGCGCAGATACTGGATAATATCGCGAAGATGGATAAGGCGCGTGTCTCAGGCATCGGGGATGCCGCGCGCAGGTCCATAGAAAACCGTTTCGACATCAATAAGAACATATCCGCGTTCACGGGGCTCGTTGATAGATGCTCGGAGGCCGCCGCCAGGCCGTGGGCCCGCGGGAATATATACGACATGCCCGGAGGATGGGCTTTGAACTACCTTCCGGATAACGAGATCGCCGGTGTCGCGATGAAGGCGGCTTTCAGGGTGTTGCCCAGGGTAAAACTGAGGCATTTCGCGCATCGCATCGCAAAAGGGAACGGATGAAACCCGCGATATTCACATTATATCCTTATCCTAAACAGGGCGGATGCTTCCGCCAGCTCTCCCTTGCCGTGAAAACGGCCGCCGATAGCGGCATCGATGCGCATTACCTTTCGGCCAGGCCGTTCTTCGCTGAAAAACATCCTCGCATCATCTTCCATAAGTTCCCTCTCTATTGCGGGAACGAGTTCCTCTTCTATGCCGTCTTTTACGCGCTTAGCCCTTTATTAATATTCTTCATCGCGGCAAAACACGGGATAAAACATTTCTTAGTATTTAACGAGGAGTTCGCCGCGCTCTGCGCTCCCGCCGCTGTCCTCTGCCGGGCGAAGGTCACCCTGCTGGTGCAGGGAAGCATGGAACACCTTATTAAGAGCAGGCGCCTTCCTCCGCCCTTCGCGCTCCTGCTCAGGATATACGGTTCTATCGGCATACGGGCAGCAAGCCGCGTATTCGCCGTGTCGAAAGATCTCGCGCAAAGGTCGCGCAAATATTACGGATTTAAAAATGAGATCGGCGTATTCCCGAACTATCCTGTCCGCGCCGATATCGATAACGCGAAGGTCATCGACCTGTGGAAGGAATTCGGCATACCGAAAGGCAGTTTTGTCATAGCGTATTCCGGCTCTCTGATACCAAGAAAGAATGCGGATTACCTGTTAAAAGAGTTTTGCGCGGCTTCTATTCCCGGAGGATACCTGATACTGGCTGGTGACGGCAGCGAGATGGCGCGCTTGAAAGGATTAGCGGCATCGCTCGGGATAAGCGGCAATGTCATATTCGCCGGCGCGAGGAATGACCGTCTGGACATCGTCAGGTCGGCGGACCTCTTCGTCCTGCCATCCCTTCATGACGATTGCCCGCTCGCCCTCCTCGAAGCGCTCGCTCTCGGCATCCCTTGCCTCGCGAGCAACAAAGGCGGCATCCCGGAGATCCTTCGCGATGGCGAACTCATGTTCGACCCTTGCGCAGCAGGCTCCCTGTCAAAAAAGCTCGCCCTCGCCGCCCGCGACAAGGACTACCTGCGGAATATCAAAGCCCTCTGCCCTTCGATCGACAAAGATTGGATGGAAGAAATAGGGGCCATACACTTAGGGGACACACCTACCTTATCTAAGTAAGAGGTATGTCCCTCCGGTGTATGGCCCCTGTATTTTTAGAGGTTTTCGGCCAGGACTTCGTAATACGGCTGCGGATGCTTGCAAGCCGGGCATTCATTCGGGGCTTCGGGCCCTTCGAAAACGTAGCCGCAATTCCTGCAGTGCCATTTGACCGGCGCCTTCTTCTTGAAGACCTCGCCGCCGGCTATATTGCCGGCCAGCTTCCGGTATCTCGCCTCATGGAATCTCTCGACCTTGGCGATCTGCTCGAAAGAGCGGGCGACTTCCGGGAACCCTTCCTGCGCGGCCACCTTCCCGAAATCGGCGTAGAGCGTCGTCCATTCAAGGTTCTCGCCGGCAGCGGCGTGCTCAAGGTTCGCTTTCGTATCCTTTATAATGCCCGCGGGATATGACGCGGTTATCTCAACATCCCCTCCCTCGAGATACTTGAAGAACACCTTCGCGTGCTCTTTCTCGTTCTCGGCGGTCTCGAGGAATATCGCGGAGATCTGCTCGTACCCTTCTTTCTTGGCGGCGCTCGCGAAATACGTATACCTGTTGCGCGCCTGCGACTCTCCCGCGAAAGCTGCCAACAGGTTCTTCTCCGTCCGCGTGCCCTTCAGTGATTTTCCCATTCTATTGCCTCCTTTTTAGTTACCTGCCCGTCATGAACGCTTCTATGCTGAACGCTATTATATACAAAACCAGCGACGATAACATTAATATTTTCGACATCCCGTATGCCGTGTCCCAGCCCTGGTTCGCTTTCTTGAGGATCTTGAAATCCGTCACATATACGATCTCGCACGCGTGCGAGCCGGTGTCATCCCTCGTGACGCTCGATTCGCGCCAGAAGCCCTGCCAGCTTGGCGTAGTATAATCGACAAGGTAGCCCTTCATCCATATCTGGTCGCCTTTACCGGCGCTCATTATCAGGGCCGCAACCTTGTCGTTCGCGGCAAGGACGTGGTTATTCGATATGCTTGAATCGCTGAAGTTGACGATTATATCATGCTGCTTTTCCCCGAAGGTCCCGAACTTGAAATCCCAATGGAGCGACCAGCTATTGTTCGTAAATTTCAGGTCACGATATACGCCGGTGCTTATGTTATCCCCCCAGACGATGCCTATATCCTTGTTGTTCAGGTAATCCTGCGACTCCTTATGCTCCATGTCCCAGAATACCGAGCTGTGGTGATACGAAACGACCAGTCCGTACAGCTCGTATGCGTATTTCGGCCTTATCGTATAGGTATACTCGCCCATCTTTTTTTCGAATGCCCCGGCGTCCGTCTCGGACTGGACCGGTTTCCTCAGGAGCTCCTTCAATATCATGTCCTTCGGGGGCAGGTCGTCTTTCAGTATGTATGAAGCCGCGAACAATATGATGCCGAAGATCAGCGCGGTCCTCAGCATGAACTTAATGGCCTTCATTTTATGGCCTCCGGCCTATCTCGGGCTTTATGTCGAACACCGTTATCTCCGGGCGGGCGAAGAACCTCGCCTTGATCGGCGCCTTGCCTTCGAGCCCGAGCCCCCTGTTGACGTAGAGGACCGTATCGCCGACCTTATATTCTCCCGCCTCATACCTCTTCCCGTATTTCGCGAACGTGATTATCGCGCCGTAGACCGGAAGGGCTATCTGCCCGCCGTGGGTATGCCCGCAAAGGTAGAGGTCGACGTTCGCTTTTCCTTTCATATCCTCGACGAGGTCCGGTTTATGGTACAGGAATACGCTGTATTTGTCGCGCGGGACCCTGCTGAGGGCCTCCGGCCATCTCCTCCATCCCCCGAAATCAAGCCCGGTAATGTACACCGGTTCGCCGTCCTTCACCAGCTTCACGGTCTCCCTGTCCAGGGCCTTGAAACCCGTGCCTCCGAAGAGGTCCTTGCCGCGCATGAACCAGTAATCGAAATTCCCCGTGACGGCGAATTTCCACGGGGCATCTATCGCTTTCATCGCGGCCTTGAAGACCGGCATCGCCTTCTCGGTATTCAGCGCGTCGCCCGTAAAGACGACCACGTCGGGCTTGAGGGAATTGATGATCGCGACGGCCTTCATCTCCCTGCCGTCCTCGGGGTCACAATGCGTGTCGGATATCTGGACTATCCTGATATGCGCTTTGGAGAGCTTGGGCGTAGTCAACCCCACCCTCTTGACCTCTATCCATTGCGGCTCTATGAACATGGCATACAGGATGCATAATATGCCGATGAATGAGACGATGTGCACCGCGACGGCCGGCTTTGACAGGAACCCGGAAGGCCCCTGCCGCCTACCCAACTTATGGAATATAAGCTTCAGGATAAGCGACGCTTCTTTGATATAGACGGCAAGCACTACACAAAGGAACAGCGTCAGCGATACGTATTCGCGTATCAGCATCAGATGAGCTTGCCCTTTTCAAGCACAAGGGTCTTCTTGAGCTTTATGTCGCGCGAGGAGCTGCCTATCATGACTTCGAATTCGCCCTGTTCGGCGAGCCAGTCCTTGCCCTTCACGTCATAAAAAGCGAGCGACCTCTTGTCTATCTTAAAAGTGACGCGTACGGTCTCGCCGGGCTCGAGAAAGACCCTCCTGAAACCCTTAAGCTCCTTGACGGGCCTCTCGACGCTGGCTTTCACGTCCTTTATATACATCTGCGCGACCTCCGCGCCCGCGCGCGAGCCGGTATTCTTCAGGTCAAAACTGACCTCCGCGCTTATCTTCCCGTCTGAGATCTTCTCCGGGGTAACTTTCATGTTCGAATATTCGAACGTCGTATACGAAAGGCCGTGGCCGAACGGGAACTCGACATCCTTGCCTTCCTTTTCGAAATGCCTGTATCCGACGAATATCCCGTCCGAATAGAACGTCTTTCCGTTCTTCCCCGGGTATGTCGGGTACGCGGAACAATCCTCCCAGCGTTTCGGGAACGACGTAGGCAGTTTACCTGACGGGTTGTATTCGCCGGTCAGCACGTCAGCAATGGAATTGCCGCCTTCCTGGCCCGGGTACCACGCCTCAACCAGCGCGGGGACCTTGTCTATCCAGCCGCTGAGAAGGACCGCCGAACCCGTGTTAAGGACAACCACCGTGTTCTTGC
>JAKLIT010000048.1 GCA_022709465.1 Candidatus Omnitrophota bacterium
CTCTATCTCGTTGCGGTTCATATACGCGCCCGGGTCGCCTTCATCGGCGTTGCAGACGACGTATTTCCTGTCCGCCTTGATATTGCGCATGATGTCCCACTTGCGCCAGGTCGGGAATCCCGCGCCGCCGCGTCCGCGCAGTTTCGAGACCTTAAGCTCGTCGATGATCTTCTCGGGGCTCATCTCCGTTACTGCCTTGTAAAGCGCGTGGTATCCGCCTATGGCGATATAGTCCTCGATGTTCTCTGGGTCGATGAGGCCGAAATCCCTCAGCACTATCTTCTTCTGGCCCTTGAAGAACGGCACCTCGTCCCATTTCGGTATGCCGGGGAAACCGCGGCCATAGGCCGCCTTGCTTGTTATGTGGTCCCATTCCTCTATCTTGCAGAGCACCTTCTCCCTGTATATGTCGCCCTTGAGCGCCTTCTCGACTATCTTCGCGGCGTCCTTCGGCGTGACCTTATGCAGTATTATGAGCGGCTTCCCGGGCAGGTATACGTTCACGAGCGGCTCGTTCGCGCAGAACCCGAAACAGCCGACCTTCCCGAGCAGTATGCCGGACTTTTTCCTGTGTATCTCCTTCTCGAGCGCCTTGTAAACCTCTTCGGCGCCGTTTCCCATGCCGCAGGTGCCCATGCCGACCGATATGCGCGGCCGGCCCGAGAATATCTCCTTAAAGCGCTTCTCCCTTAAGATGTCCAGGTGTTTTATGTCGGAAATTCTCATTTCTTCTTACCTCCCCGGCTTAGTTCCTTGACTATCCTCGCGAGCTTGTTCTCGTTCATATGCACGTATATCTTCCCGTCGACGACTACGACCGGCGCGAGCGCGCACTGGCCGAAACACGCGACCGTCCTGACGGTGAACTTGTTGTCTTTCGTCGTGAAATACGACTCACCTTCATCGAAGGCCCCTTTTATGCCGAGGAAGCCCTCAAGGTGCTCGAGCAGGGCTTTCGAGCCCTTCGTATGGCACGCGGTGCCCCTGCAGACGATTATCGAATGCTCACCCTGCGGTTTCAGGTTGAAGAACGCGTAAAAAGTGGCGACGCTGTAAACTTTCGAGAACGGCAGTTCCAAACTTTCCGCTATATATTCGAGCGTCTGCCTCGGAAGGTATTTGTACTTGTTGAGCTCCTGCACTTCCTCCATTATCCCTAGCAGGTCGCCGGGGGAATCCCTGTGCTTATCGATTATCCTGTCGACCTCCGCCACGTCGACCTCCCTCTCCGAAACCGCTTTCATGCGCGCTCTCCTTTTAGTTTGTATATAAGGCTTTCGAGCTCCGAAGCCATGTCAACATTAGAGACCGATACACCCTTCGGCAGGACGAGGTTGACGGGCGCGAAATTGAGTATCGCTTTTACGCCGCACCTTGCGAGCTCCTCGCCCACCTTCTGTGCCGAATCCGCGGGGACCGCGAGGACCGCGATCCGTATGCCCTTCTCTTTCAATATCCGTTTCATGCTCGAGGCGCCGTCTATCCTGATACCCTGCCGCGCCTTGCCTATCCTTTCGGGATCGCTGTCGAACGCCGCCACTATCCGCAGGTTCAATTCATGGAACCCCGAATACCCGAGCAGCGCCGAACCGAGCTTGCCCGCGCCGACTATCGCGATCTTCCATTCCGCGTCGGTGCCGAGGATCCTCTCTATCTCCCTCGTCAGGCGCGCGACATCGTAGCCGACACCGCGCTTGCCGAAACCCCCGAAATATGAAAGGTCCTTGCGGAACTGGACGGGCGTTACGTTGAGGAATTGCGTTATCTCCTCCGACGAGACGACGTCCACTCTCTTCTTTCCAAGCATCCTTAAGCTTCTTAGGTAGAGGCTTAACCGGCTTGCCGTATCCTGGGGGATATTTCTCTTTTTTTTGGACATTGTTCCGATTTTCACAAACAATCGGATTATACCACTAAACCGGCGTTGTTGTCATTAAAAATATGCGCTGCGGGAGGCCCCGGGCCCTGCTCTCAGCTGCCTGCGAGAGCAGCCTTGATGCTGTTCATGAGGTCGTGTATCTTAACGGGTTTCGCGATGAAACGCTTTCCTTCAAGAAGGTACCCTTCATCCTTGACCTCGCGTTCGGTCACGACCGCGGTAAGGAATATGATCGGTATCTTCCTCGTATCCTCTTCCTTCTGCAGTTCCGCCGCTACCTCATAACCGCCCATCTTAGGCATCATGACATCGAGAATGACGAGGTCCGGCAAAAGCTCCTTAGCCTTCTTTACCCCCTCCGCCCCGTCGTTGCTTATCGTCACCTTGAACTCCTCCGACGCTTCCAGGGCCTTCTTCACGAAATGGCAGAAATCTTTTTCATCGTCTATAACAAGGATCTTCTTCTTCATCGGCAATCCTCCTTTTAAACGAGCGGGAAGACCATCCTGACGACCGTCCCGCGCCCGAGCTTGCTGTCTATTGATATATTACCTTTATTGTTGTCAATAATCAACTTCGTTATGAAGAGGCCGAGGCCGGTCCCTTTCTCCGACTTCGTCGTAAAGAACGGCTCGAAAAGTTTCGTCATGTTCTCTTCGGATATGCCCGGCCCGTTGTCGGATATCTCGATCACGCATGCCGGCTTCGCGAAATAGAACTCGGAGCGCTCCTGCCTGTAGGCCTTTATCGTTATCTCGCCTCCGGCAAGCGACATTGCCTCTGCGGCGTTCATTATGAGGTTTATGATCGCCTGCTGCAGCTGGTTCTTGTCGGCCATGAACTCCATCGGCTCAGATGACAGGTCGGTATTGATCTTTATCTCGCCGGACGACGATGAGTATTTGAAGAACGGCAGCGTATCAACGACGAGGTCCCGCGGGTTGATCTTCTCGAATTTTATCTCCGACGGGCGCGCGAACTTCAGCAGCCTCTTTATGATACTGTCGGCCCTGAGCGTAGACCTCTTTATGATGTCGAGGTCCTCCTTGACGTCGTTGTCGCTGCTCCTGAGTTTCATCTCGAGGAATTCTATCCCGTTCAGGATTATCCCGAGCGGGTTCTTTATCTCGTGCGCGAACGACGTGGAGAACTTCCCGAGGGCCGAGAACTTTTCCGCCTGTATGAGCCGGTGCTGCGTCTCCTTCAGCTCTATATAGGCCTTCTTCAGCGCCTCCTCGTCCTTCCTGCGCTCGGTTATATCGCGCGATATCCCGGCGATGCCGATGACCTCGCCCTTGTCGTTGAACATCGGCGTCTTTACGGTCTCCATCCACAGCATATTTCCGTCTATCGAGAAGAGGGGCTCGCATATTATCTTCTGCTTCCCGGAGAGCATTACCTCCTTGTCGTCGGCGGTATGTTTTTCGGCAAGTTCCTTCGGCCAGACGTCGTAATCCGTCCTGCCGACCAGATCGGCGGGTTCCTTCCCGCACGCTTTCGCGAAGGGCCCGTTCACGACAATATACCTGTTGTCGAGGTCCTTGAGCCATGCGAGGTCCGCTATATTCTCGAGGATCGCCTCCTCCTGTATCTCGGCCTTCCTGCGCCTGACGTTCGCGGCTTCGAGTTCCGCCGACTGCTCGAACGATTCCCTTATGACCTTGGCTATCCCGCCGAACTCGTCCTTCTTCTTCTCGAGCGGGACCAGCAGCGCCGGGTCTTTCCTCTTAAGTGATTCCGACACAAGTTTTAACGGGACAGAGACGAGGCGGACGACCGACATGAAGAGCACGAGCAGCGAGACGGCGGAGAGCAGGCCGAATATGAAAAATATGGTCTGGCCCATGCGGTTATAATGCCTTATGCTCTCCGATTTGAAGGAGACGGCGATCTTTGCCAGGGGCTTGCCGTCCCATCCCTTGAGGTCCCTAAGGAATCCCGCTTCACCGGCCATTATATTCGCGGAAGTGTCCCTTATCGGCTTCTCATGCAGGGAAGCGAACCTGACTTCCGTGCCGGTCAGGGCGGCCATTTCGCGCAGGAACCTGTAATCCCAAAGTACGCCGGCGAAGAGGTATCCGCGCGGCTCGGTCTTCCTATCCTTGTCCGCGGTAGGGTGTATCGTCGCGCCGCGCACCTCCATGAGGTCCCCTCCGATACGTATGAAGAAATGGCAGAATTTTGAGTCCCTGAACAATCGGGGGATGTCTTCTTCGGAGACAGGAAAGTGTACCGTGAGCCCCTCGAGGTCATCGGATAAATATATGAGCGAGCAGTCCCTGCTGTAAACCCACATCGCGTTCACATCGAACACGGAAAGCGACGCGTCGATATTCTCCTTCGCCCATTCTTTGCTGCCGGTCCTCGCGAACTCGACCATCTCGTCCCAGAAAGTGTAATCTCTTACCAGCGCCTCCAGGCGGCTGTTCCTGAGGACGACTATCTTGTCGAATGTGATCTCTTCCCGCGCGCGGCTCGAAGTGAAGATGCCCGTTAGCCTCTTTACCTCGAAGCTGCGTTCGAGCGCTATCGCGGCGGCGACGGCAAGTATTATGGAAAGGAATAATAGCGTTAACTTCGACCTTATGCTCATTACGGGAGATACCTCCGCTCCGATCCCTTATGATACCTAAACGGCCGATCCTTAGTCAACGGGAATCGGCTTATTCTCCGGCTTTTTCAGCTCGTTGTGGATATCAAGGTATGTGCGGATGCGCGCGCTGTCGGGTGAATATTCAAGCGTCCTCGTATAGAATACTTCCGGGTCCGCCCAGTAACGGTTCTGTTTCGCTGTCGCGGCGGCCAGCCCCAGCAGTATAACGGCCGATAACGCGATAGCGGCGGCCTTAGGAAACCGGATCACGGCTAACGCCATGACCGCATAAAACCCTACGGACGGCAGGTAGAGCCAGTGTTCTGCCATGTAGGCGCCCATCGGAAATATGTTCGATACCGGTATGAGCCCGGCGATGAACCAGGCGGCAAAAAAGAATTCCGCGCCCCCCGCCTTTCTCCTCTTCGAGATAAAGTAGGCGCATGCCGCGAAAAGCAGCGCGCCGATGATAACGCGCGGATCGTTGAAATAAAACGCCTTCCTTCCGTATTCCATGTGCAATCCGTACGGAAGGAAGATTATCCTTATATATTCCGCGAATGCAGCGAAGAAACCCGCAAGCCGCCCTGAAAGGGCGGCTCCGTGGTAATGCGGAAGCATCGATGCAAGCGCGGCGGAGCGCATCAGCAGGTAAACGGCCGTAACGGCCGCCAACGGGAACGCGAGCTTAAGCGCGAGATCGCGCTTGACCTTGCGCCTGAATGATAAATGGTAGAGCAGTATAAAGACCGGCAGCATAAGGCTGCTTTCGCGCGACATCAGCGCGCAGAAATACAGGATCGGGAAAAGGATATAATATTTTACGCCGGAAGTATCGAGGTATTTTATATAGCATAGGAGGCACAGGACGACGAACAACGCGGAGAGCGGGTCGGCGCGGCCGGATATATAAGATACCGCTTCGGTATTGGCCGGGTGCACCGTGAATACCGCGGCGGCGAAGAACGACAGCGCATCCTTGCGGGTTATGGCCCTGATGAGCTGGAAAACGCCGAGCGCGGCCAGGATGTGCAGGATGATGTTCGTAAGGTGGTAGCCCGCGTAGTTCAGGCCCCAGAAACTGTGGTCTACGGCATAACTGAGTATCTGCAGCGGGCGGTAGAATGCCGTAGAGGCCTGTTGCGAGAACCCGGCTCCGATATTCTCGAAGAAGAGCCGGCCGGCTTGTGAAAGGTCTTGTATATGGGAATTAAGGACTACAAGGGTAAGGTCATCGAGCACGAAGTCCCCGAAGAGGGAACTCCGGTATGCCAAAATGCCGAGCGTCACTATCCCGGCGGCGTATAACAGGGGCTTTTTGTCTCTAGACATTGAACCTTATGTTCAGGATATCGCCGTCTTCAACTATATAATCCTTGCCCTTCAGGTAAAGCTTGCCCGCTTCCTTGACCTTCTCTTCGCTTCCTAGTTCGAACAGGTCGGATAACTTTATGAGCTCCGCGCGGATAAAACCCTTCTGCAGGTCGGAATGTATGGCGCCGGCGGCTTCGGGCGCAGGTGACGCGCGCTTTATCGTCCATTGCCGCACTTCATCCTCGCCGACCGTGAAGAAAGATATAAGGTTCATCGCTTTTATGCAAAGCCGCGTGAGCATGTTTACGGCCGGCTCTTCGATCCCGAGCGCCGCGAGGAATTCCTGCTTCTCCTTCTCGGTCTCGAGGGATGCGATCTCTGACTCGACCTTCGCCGAGACAAGCATTACTTCTATCTTGAGCGGCTCATACGCCTTTTGCAGGCCTGCCAGGAACTCCTTGTTCTTCAGATCGTCCTCGGAAACGTTGACCGCGAGCAGCATTTCTTTCAGCGTCACGAACGGGTAGCTCGCTATCATCTTCTTCTCTTCGGGTTTCAGCTCGAGCAGGCGAAGGGGAAGTTCTTTCTCGAGATGCGCCTTTATCTTCAGCAGGACGTCCCTCTCCTTCGATTTCGCCTCGTCCTTCAGCTTCCTCAATTCGAGCTCGACCCTCTCGAGGCGTTTTTCGACGAATATGAGGTCGTGGAGTATCAGTTCGGAGTTGACGCTGTCGATATCGCGCTTCGGGTCGACGGTCCCGTTTATATGGTATATCGAATCGTCGGCAAACTGCCTGACTACGTGGCAGAGCGCGTCGGTCTCGGCGATATCCTTGAAGATGCCGCCCTTGGTTATCGCGTCCTTCTCTATCTTCGGAAGGAGTTCGATGTCGATGCGAGCCCGGACGTTCTTCTTCGGCTTATACATCGCGACAAGCCTGTCGTAGCGCGGGTCCTTTATCTCGGCTATGCTCTTTATGTTCTTCCCCGAGGCGAGGTCCTTCTCCGATATCTTGTGCTCCGTAAGCAACTCGAAGAGCGTCTTCTTGCCTGACTGAGGCAGGCCAATTATCCCAATCTTCATAGTGTAGTTATTATACCATAAAAAAGGGCCCGCGCACTTGTCGCGGGCCCGTGTTTTTCGGGTTTTAGACCTTCGTTACGTTTTTGGCCTGCTCGCCCTTCTCGCCCTTCTCGATGTCGAACTCTACTTCCTGGCCTTCTTCCAGGGTCTTGTAACCGTCGCCCTGTATAGCGCTGTAATGCACGAACACGTCACTTCCCGATTCAGGTGTTATGAAACCATAACCCTTCTGGTTGCTGAACCACTTTACCTTGCCTCTTGCCACTGTACTACCTCCTTTTTTAAAACTTGGACAACAAAAAAACCGTAAGGTCAGATTATACGGCCTAACGGCTCAATATTTCTAAACCTCGTAAAGTATACAACAGGTGCTTATTTTTGTCAACTAAATAATAGGGTAATTTTATGCTAAAAACTACGCTTTTTTATGAACTTTACAACGTCCTTTATATTGGCCTCTGCCATACCTATGCAGGTATCTGCGCAGCCGTAATAAAGCCGTATGATATCACCCTCTACGACCGCCGAGCTTGGGAAGAGCACGTTCGGGACATCGCCCACGCGCTCGTATATCTCGGTCGGATAGAGCATATAGTCGCGGGTCCTGTAGAGCACCTTCCAGGGCTCCTTCAGGTCCAGCAGCGCGCCGCCGGCGGAATATATATACCCGTTGCAGCTCGTCCAGACGCCGTGGTATATGAGCAGCCATCCGTCCTTCGTCCTTATAGGATGCGGCCCCGGCCCTACCTTGGTCGACTGCCAGCCGCCCCTTGGCCCGAATACGAACCTGTGGTGCCCCCAATGGACGAGGTCAGGGCTCTCGGCGTAGAATACGTCGCCGAAAGGCGTATGCCCCCTGTCGCTGGGCCTGTGCAGCATCGCGTATTTCCCGCGTATCTTCTCCGGGAAGATGACGCAATTGCGGTTCGCCGGAGGCAGCGGGTTCTCGGACTGCTTGAACGCCTTGAAATCCTTTGTCGTCGCGAGGCCGATGCATGGCCCTTGCGCGCCCGCGTTGCACCATGTGATGATATAAGTATCGCCGAGTTTCGTTATGCGCGGGTCATAACTGTGGTCGGTGACGAAGACCTCGGGATCATCGCTTTTCATTTTTATCGGGGCGGCATCTATGTCCCACTTTATGCCGTCCTTGCTCTTGCCGAGGTGGAGCGTATAGTTCATGTCGATCTCGTCGACACGGAACACGCCCCTGTATTCGCCCTTGTAAGGAACTATCGCGCTGTTGTGGATGGAATTTGCGCGAGGTACGGCTTTCGCCGTGATGATAGGATTGCCCCTGTAACGCCTGAAAACCGTCTCATTAGCCATAACTTCCCCCTATATGGCTCCCTTACCCGAAGTTCCGATAAGTATACAAGCTAATGTGCCAAATGTCAAGGCATCACGACTTTAGTGACGTTCACCTTCGCCTTGACCACCGCCGAGTCCCTGTCCCTGGGGCTCAACGCCACCTTCTCCGCCCTGAGCAACTGCGGGGAGTTGTTAAGCAGGAAGAGGAAATTCACTACCTGTTCCATCTCGCCCTCGACCTCGAGCTCGACCTCGTACTTCTTGTAGAAATCGACCGCCCTCGGGGCTATAGGTTTCATGTTGACCGGGGAGACGCCCGACTTCCTCTCGAGCTCCTCTATCTCGCCGAACATCTTCGTCTGCTCTTCCTCGTCGGAACCCGACTTCCTGACGTATGCCGAATATTTCCCGTATTCGGCCGAAACGGCGCCCTTCTGGCCGGCAAGCCCGGTATCAAGACGCAGGGCGTTCTCGCCGGCTTTTATCTCCGTGTTGAGCCGGTGCATCCTGACGGCCATCGGGTTGACTATGAACCTGTCGACGAAGACGACAAGGACGACTATGGCGGCCACCGCTATGCCCGCCTTCTCCCTGGGCGACATCTTCGCGAAAAATTCTTTCATCGCCTATCTCTTTTCATAATAACAGACCACCTCGAAATCGGCATATTCTATGTTGTTCTCTCTCTTTGTCGTGGCGTAGTTCGTGTTAACTTTCTCGAAATACCCTGAGTCCTCAAGCGTTTTCGCGTATTTATAGACGTCCGACAGCGCGTTCGCGCGGCCCTTCAGCGTGGCCCTGTCCCTTTCGTTGATGCTGATCGCCGAAAGCGACACCTCCCTCGGAGTGAGCTTGTATATCTCGCTGAGCAGGTTTATCGTCGTGCCTTTAGCGTCGAGCCTGTTCGCGACGAGGCTTATCTTCCTCCTCATCTCCTCGACTTCCTTCGATTCCGGCTCGACCTTGGCAATCCTGTCCTTGATCTGGTCTAAGTAGGCGTTCTTGCTGTATATGGAGGCCAGCAGTATGAGCGAGATGAACATCACTATCGAGGTCACGAGCACTCCCATTACCATGAGCTGCTTCCTCTTGCGCTCCATCTTCCTCTGGATCCGCAGGTCGTGCGGCGTCATGTCGAGGTCGAGCTCCTTGTGCCTTATCGCGATGCCGAAAAGCGCCGATACCGATACGAAATTGAAATTCGGGTCCTGCAGCACGTTTACGCTGTCCTTGATGCGCATGTTCTTCACCGGTATAGCGGTCTCGACGAGAAGGCCGAGCTTGGCCTCGAGCGCGGTGTTGAGGCCCTGGATATTCTTGCCCGCGCCGCTCAGGATGATCTTTACGACCTTCGCGCCCCTCTGTTCGCCCTGGTAGAGGTCTATGGAATGTTTGGCCTCCTCGGCGAACTTTTCATGCCACTTTTCGAACTCCTCCATGAGCTGGTTCGCGCCGAC
>JAKLIT010000049.1 GCA_022709465.1 Candidatus Omnitrophota bacterium
GACGGCGGGGCGAAGAAGTGGTATTATTTTATACCTGTTTGGCCAGATTGTGGGAGTTTGCGAAGGGGCTGGTCCCCTCGTGGAGGAGTAATGGACCGCCCCACGATTTTGGTCTTACAGATTTAAATATGGTTACCAAAATCGTGGGGCTGTAGCTCACCTGGGAGAGCGCCTGCATGGCATGCAGGAGGTAAGGGGTTCGATCCCCCTCAGCTCCACCATTTCTTTCCGGGAGGCCTATGAAACTCGGCGTTCATGTATCCATAGCCGGGCATATCTACGAGGCGGTTGACAGGGCCGCGGCGCTCGGCTGCAACACTTTACAGATCTTCAGCCGCAACCCGCGCGGGTGGGAAGCGCTTAAGCTCGACCCGGCGGACGCTGAAGAATTTAAGAGGCGCCGCAAGGCAAAGAGCATCTCGCCCGTAGTCGTGCATATCCCTTACCTGATAAACATGTGTTCGCCCGACGATTACCTTTGGCGCAGGTCGGTCGACGCATATATAGAGGATATAAAGCGCGCCGACATGATAGGGGCGGATTATTTCGTGACGCACCTCGGCAGCCCGAAGGAGAAAGGCCGCGATTACGGCATAGCCCGGTTCTCGAAAGGGCTCAACGAGGCGATAGAGAAGGCGAGGCCGAAACTCATGATACTTCTCGAGAACACCGCGGGCGGCGGGGACTCGATCGGCTCGAAATTCGAGGATATCGGAGAGATAATCGGCAATGTGAAGCAGGGTGGCAAAGTGGGGGTGTGCCTCGATACCGCGCATACGTTCGAAGCTGGTTTCGATCTCGGATCGAAACCAAGCCTTGAAAAACTGCTTAAATATATTGATTCTACGGTAGGTCTTGATAAGATAAAGGTCATACATTTTAACGATTCGATGAGCGAGATGGGCTCTCACAACGACAGGCATTGGCACGTCGGCAAGGGCAAGATAGGCGCGGACGGGATGAAGCGCATCGTCAACCGCCCGGAGTTTAGGGACTGCGCGTTCATACTCGAGACGCCTAAGGAGACCGAGAAGTCCGACAAGGCCAACCTCGCGGCCGTTAGGAAGATGAGGAAAGATTGAACTACGATTTCAGGCAGATTGAAGAGAAGTGGCAGAAGGAATGGGAGAAGAGCGGCGTCTTCAGGGCCAAGACCGACCCGTCGAAGAAAAAATATTATCTTCTCGAAATGTTCCCGTACCCTTCGGGCCGTATCCATATGGGCCATGTCCGCAATTACACGATCGGTGATGTCGCCGCGCGCGTGAAGATCATGCAGGGGTATAACGTCCTGCATCCGATGGGCTACGACGCGTTCGGCCAACCGGCGGAGAACGCGGCCATAAAGAACAAGAGCCATCCCGAGGCCTGGACATTAAGCTGCATAGATAACATGCGCAAGCAACTCAAGAAGATGGGCCTCTCCTACGACTGGGACCGCGAGGTCTCGACCTGCCTGCCTGACTATTACCGCTGGAACCAGTGGATATTCCTGGAGATGATGGAGAAGGGGCTCGCGTATAAGAAGGCGTCGGTCGTCAACTGGTGCCCCGATTGCGAGACGACCCTCGCGAACGAGGAGGTCATCGACGGGAAATGCTGGCGCTGCAAGAACCTGGTCCAACAAAAAGAACTCGACCAATGGTTCATAAAGATCACCGCTTATAAGGAAAGGCTGCTCGATGACCTTGCGGAGCTCAAGGACTGGCCTGAGCGCGTCATCACAATGCAGAAGAACTGGATAGGCAAGAGCGAGGGCGTCGAGATCTTCTTCAAGGTAAAAGAGACCGGAGAGGCCTTGCCCGTATTCACGACCCGCCAGGACACGATATTCGGATGCACCTATGTTGTGCTAGCGCCGGAGCACCCGCTCGTAAAAGGGCTCATTAAGGGAAAGCCGCAGGAGAAGCAGGTCCTGCAGTTCATAGACAAGGTCTCGAAGGAGAGCAAGGTGGTCCGCGTCGCGGCTGACGTGAAGAAGGAAGGCATCTTTACGGGGGCCTACGCGACAAATCCCGTCAATAACGAACCCGTCCAGATATGGGTGGCGGATTACGTGCTGATGGAATATGGCACGGGAGCCATAATGGCCGTGCCGACGCACGATCAGCGCGATTTCCTGTTCGCGAAGGAGCATAAGCTTCCGATGCGTGTCGTGATCCGCCCGAAAGACGCGGATATATCGCCGGAGAAAATGGCCGAAGCGTACGAGGGCGACGGCGTGCAAACCAACTCGGCGCAGTTCGACGGCCTTACGAACGCGGAAGGCAAGAAGAAGATCGCCGAGTGGATGGAGAAGACGGGCATCGGCAAGCGCACCGTCAACTGGCGTCTGCGCGACTGGCTCATATCGCGCCAGCGCTATTGGGGGACGCCAATACCCGTCATATATTGCGCGAAATGCGGCGTCGTACCGGTCCCCGAAAAGGACCTGCCGGTCGTCCTGCCGAAGAATGTGGAGTTCACCGGAAAAGGCGGCAGCCCGCTCTCGCAGGTAAAGGAATTTACGGAAACTAAGTGCCCGAAGTGCGGCGGCGCGGCGCGGCGCGAGACGGACACGATGGCGACGTTCATAGATTCATCTTGGTATTTCCTGAGGTTCTGTTCGCCCCATACCGGCACATCGGCTTTTGAGAAAGGCGACGTAAAATACTGGATGCCGGTCGACCAGTATATCGGCGGCATCGAACACGCTGTCCTGCACCTGCTTTATTCGAGGTTCTTCACGAAATTCCTGAAAGATATCGGCATGCTGGATTTTGATGAACCCTTCCGAAAACTCCTCACGCAGGGCATGGTGCTCAAGGACGGCGAGGTCATGTCGAAATCGCGCGGAAATATCGTCGACCCCGACGAGATAATCGCGAAATACGGCGCGGATACGATGCGCCTCTTCATACTTTTCGCGGCGCCTCCCGAGACCGAGCTTGAGTGGGAAGAACGCGGCACAGAGGGCGCGTTCAGGTTCCTCACGCGCGTATGGCGCATACAGGAGAACCTTAAGGAGAAAGCCGACCCGGCGCTGGTGCGCCTCACGCACAGGACGATAAAGAAAGTCACGGATGATATAGGCGAATTCAAGTTCAATACCGCGATAGCTGCGATGATGGAACTCGTCAACGCGATCTACCAGTCCGGCGCGGATAAAGAAACTTATTCGTCGCTTGTGCTCATGCTCTCGCCGATAGCCCCGCATTTCTGCGAGGAGATATGGCAGTCGCTCGGAAATAAAGAGAGCGTCCTGAAGGCCGGTTGGCCGAAGTTCGACCCTAAGATGCTCGTCGACGAGAATATTACGATAGTGATACAGGTCAACGGCAAGGTCCGTTCGAAGCTCGAGGTGCCGAACGATATCGCGGAAGAGGATCTGAAGAAGCTCGCGCTCGCCGACGAAAAAGTAAAGCAATGGCTCGAGGGCAAACCAGCCAGGAACATCGTCGTCGTACCGAAGAGGCTCGTCAGTATAGTTGTTTGACCTTACCGCGCAGGAGAAGAAAGTCCTTATTGCCCTTGGGGCGCTCGCCGTATTGGGCCTCGCGGTCATCGTATACAGGACTTACATCGCCCGTCCGGAGCTAAAAGTGATAGCGGGAAAAGCCGCTGAATGCTCCGGGATAGCGGGAACCGGCCTCGTAAATATCAATACCTCCGATGCCGCGATGATCGCCTCATTGCCGGAGATAGGGCCGAAGACGGCGGAAAAGATCGTCAGCTACAGGTCCGAAAAGGGGCCTTACCTTCTTAAGGAAGATATCATGAAGGTAGAGGGCATCGGGCCGAAGACATACGGGAAGATAAAGGACCTCATCGACCTTGAATAGCGGGAGATTCTATGGTAGACTTAATCCCTGCTTTTAATCCCTAAAATAAAACAACACGAAAGGAGCAACAAGATGCATAGGACAAGGTATTTTGCCGTGATCTTGGCGGTTTTTGCCGCGGCCGTATTGGCCGGGTGCTGCGCTTCACCGAAGCCGGAGACGGCCGCGACCGAGGCCGGAAAACCGCAGCCGGCGGGAACCCCCGCTGCTGCCGCTTCCGGTACAAAAGCCGGGACGGTGGTCGTAGAGATAGGCAGCGAGAAGATCACCCTCGAAGAGATAAACGCGATGATCAAGGAGATACCAGAACAGTACCAGCCGATGGCGGAAGCGCACAAGGACATGTTCGCGGATAGCGTGATCAACCAGAAACTTCTGTATAACGAGGCGGCGAAGCTAAACCTCGACAAGGACGCTGCGGTGCAGAAGCAGATAGAAGAAGCCAGGAAAGAGATCATAATCAAGGAGTACCTGCGCAGGGAGGTTGAGGATAAGGCCGTCGTCAGCGATGAAGACGCGAAGAAATATTACGAAGCCAATAAGGATAAGTTCAAGGAACCCGAGAAGATAAAGGTCTCGCATATTTTGGTCGAGACCGAAGCCGAAGCGAACGACATTCTCGCGAAGCTCAACGGCGGCGCGGATTTCGCCGCTTTGGCAAAGGAGAAGTCGACGTGCCCGAGCAAGGAGAAGGGCGGGGAGCTTGGCCTTATCGGCAAGGGGCAGACGGTCCCCGAGTTCGAGAACGCCGCTTTCGCGCTCCAGGCGGGACAGGTCAGCGGGGTCGTCAAATCACAGTTCGGATACCATATCATCAAGGTCACGGAAAAACAGCCGGAGAAACTGCTCTCCTACGACGATGTCAAGGACCAGCTCAAGCAAATGCTGCTGGCCGACAAGCAGAAAGAGCGTTTCGAGCAGATACTCAAGGACCTGAAAGACAAGAACAAGGTCATAATACACAAGGACCTTTTGATGCCGCCTGCGCCTAAGGCCGAGGCAGCCCCGGCAAAGTAAGCCGGAATGCCTTTAGCCTGGATAGCGGTTTACCTATCTGCGGGGATCTGGATATCAAGTATTATCCGGGTCCCCGTATTGTTTTCCGCGGTGCTTGCCGTTTTTTCCCTCGCGATATCAGCCACTTTCATTAAAAAGGCCAAGTTCTCGTTCTTGGCGCTTTCCGCGGCGTTCTTCTTCATAGGATGCATGCTTTTCGGGGCCAGCCAGGCCCTGCCCGCCGGCCATATAAGGGACTTCACTCCCTCCTACCCAGAAGAGGCCCTACTCGAGGGGGACGTGGCGGACGACCCTTCTGTAACGAAGACATTTTACGGCGAACCCAGGACAAACTTTGTCCTTGAGGCGCGTGAATTGCGGCGCGGCGGGATAAAGGCCCGCGTCTCGGGCAAGGTAAAGGTCTCTGTGGTAGGGCGGCCGGAGAAGGTCCCCTCTTACGGGGACGCGGTTACCCTGCGCGGAAAGTTATCGATGCCGCAGGGGCCCGGCAATCCCGGTGAATTCGATAATGCGAAATACCTCGCGAGGCACCGCATATTCTCGTCATTTTCGGCTAACGCGAGAGAAATGAAAGTCACCGCAGGGGCGGGCAAAAAGAACCCGGTGGCCGGTTATGCCTACAAGGCCAGGGAAAGAATAAGAGAGCTTATATCCGGACATATTCCCGAGGGAGACTCCGGGGATTTTCTTATCGCGATCCTGCTGGGGCTGAGGCAGGGCCTGAGCGACGGCCTAAACGATGATTTCATGAAGACCGGGACCGTCCACCTGCTCGCGATAAGCGGGCTCAATGTCGGGCTCATCGCTTTCCTCATGCTGTTGATCTTTGGGATGCTCAGGATTCCGAGAAAGGCCGGTTACTGCGCCGCCATAATCCTGCTCGCGTTTTACGCGGTGCTTACGAACGGAACGCCGTCCGTAATAAGGGCGACGGTCATGTCTATCGCGATACTTGCCGGACTGATCATCGGCAGGGACGCTTCGCTCTGGAATTCCCTGGGGCTTGCGGCGATAATCATACTCGGTTGTGATCCCGCCGCGCTTTTTGATATTGGGTTCCAGTTATCTTTCCTGTCCGTGGCGTCGCTCTTGTATTTTGCTCCGCTGGTACGGAACTTTGCCTCTAAGGCAAAGTTCCGTAATTACATAATACAGGGCTGCGCGGTCTCGCTTGCCGCATGGGTAGGTGTCGCGCCGCTTATACTGGCGTATTTCAATATAGTCACGCCGATAGCGGTCATCGCTAACCTTATCGCGGTGCCGCTCTCGTTCGCGATAACCGCGGCCGCCGTGCCGTTCATCGTATTCGGTTTCGTGCTGCCTGCCGTCGGGAATGTATTCGCCGCGGCCGTATGGTTCCTGTGCGAAGCCCTTTTTCGGGCGAACGGCCTGCTTGCGAAAGTCCCGCTGGGCCATTTTTACCTGCCCGCGCCGCCGGTTTATACGATAATCGCGTATTATCTTTTCATTCTCGCTTATACGCAGAGGGAAAGGTTCGGGATAAGGGGCGCTAAGATCGCGGTTACGGCGCTCATAACGGCGAATATCTTCATCTGGACGAACGCGCTCGCGCCCGCATGTAAAGACCTGCGGGCCACATTCCTCGACGTGGGCCATGGCGATTCTGTCTTTGTGGAATTCCCGGGCGGCGGCAATATGCTGATAGACGGAGGCGGGGGAGGAGATGACTGGGATGCCGGCAAGAATATAGTGCTTCCGTTCCTCAGGAGCAAGGGCGTGCAGGTGCTCGACGCGGTCGTACTGACACATCCGGATGCCGACCATGTAGGAGGCTTGTCCGCCGTGCTCGAAGGCGTCGCAGCCAGGAATATATTCGAGAGCGGCGCCGGATCGGGGACTTCGCTCTACAGTTCTTTCGAGAGGGTCGCCCGCGCGCGGCGCATCCCGCGCCATATCCTGAAACGAGGGGATCTGATAACCGGCGCGCGCGGAGCCGATATTACCTGCCTCAACCCCTGTGAGGGGCGCGCATCCGACGGATCGATACCCATTAACGACAGGTCGGTCGCGCTCGGAATAAAATTCGGGGCCAGGAGGTTCCTTTTTTGCGGGGATATCGGAAGCGGTTTGATATCGGAGGTATTCCTCGGATATCCGGATGCCGCAAGGTCCGGGCTGATAATGCTTCCGCACCACGGGCAGAAGCTCAGCGAAGAAGCGCAAGCGTCCATAGAGGCCGCAAAACCCGAATACGCCGTCATCTCACAGGGCAGGGCCCAAAGGGAGTGGTCGGCGTCGGAAAAGATGCAGGAACTGATGCGCTCCAAAGGCATAAAGGCCTTCAGGACGAACGATGGCGGAGCGGTATTCGCGTCGACGGACGGCAAAGGACTTATTGTGGATAATTTCAAAAGTAGCCGTAAAATTTCACGTTGACAAAAGGTGCCTCCGGGGTATAAAATTATCTATGATTAGGGGGCGCTCTATGCAATCTAAGTCAGATTTCCCTGAAAGAAGGCAGTTCGAGCGGGTCAACACGGCCATGTCGGTCCAGTACAGGGGAATACGCCAGGCCAACGGTTCCGTCATAAGCGCCATCTCCAGGGACATTTCCACGGGCGGCGTAAGGATGCTCGTAAATGAGTTCATATCCGTATTTACGAGGCTCGTCCTGGATATCGCGGTGCCATCCACCCCGAAACCCGTAAGGGTGGTCTCGAAGGTAGCATGGGTACGCAAACGCCCTTATGGGGAACAGTATGAAGTCGGGGTCGAATTTGTCGATATGCCCGACGAAGACAGGCGCAGCATATGTGATTTTGTCGAAAGGTCCGTCCTCAGGCAGTAAACCCGCTATAACCCGGAAAGCGAAACGTCAATGAGAAGATATCTTTTTATTATATTAGCGGCTGTAGCCGTCGTTGCGGCAGTGCCGTCCGTCCATGCCTACTGGATATGGACCCCGCAGACGGGCACCTGGATAAACCCGAAGTGGGCCGTCAAGGACACTCCGCAGGAACAGTTCGACTGGGCCATGAAATTCTACGATTCCAAGGATTACAAGAAGGCCGCGGACGAGTTCCAGAAGCTCGTCCGCTATTACCCGCAGGCGGAACTTTCGGCCGAAGGGCAGTATTTTGCCGGCAAGTCCTACGAAGGCCTCGAGGAATACGAGCAGGCATTTAATGCTTACCAGAAGGCAATAGAGACATACCCCTTCTCGAAGCGGTTAGACGAGATGATGGAGCTGCAGTATGAGATCGCGAACAAATTCTACCTCGGCGAGAAGGTCCGGCTCTGGGGTATACCGACCTTCCCGTCGGTATACAGGGCTATAGAGATGTACCAGAAGGTAATCGATAACGCACCTTACGGCAAGTTTGCGGACCAGGCGTTGTATAAGATGGGCGAATGCTACAAGAAAGCCGGTGATTTCCAGCAGGCGAGGCTGACTTTCCAGAAACTCGTCGACGAGCATCCCGAGAGCAAGCTCGCGGAGGAGGCGAACTTCCAGGTGGGGCTTTGCGCCTCGCAGGCGTCGCTAAAACCGAGCTACGACCAGTCCGAGACGGATTCGGCCCTGCAGGAGATAGAGGATTTTTCGAAACGCCACCCGGAATCGAACCTCTCCGGCGAGGCGGACAAGATGCGCCAGTCGTTGAGGGAGAAGAAGGCGCTGAGCGATTATAACATCGCGGATTTCTACTGGAGGCAGGGGCAGTACAAGGCGGCCGAAGTATACTATAAGAGCATCGTCGATGCCCTGCCCGATACGGATACCGCGAAGAAGGCGCAGGAACGGCTCGACATAATAGAAAAGAAGAAGAAAAAATGAAAAAGATATCCCTCGCGTTAACGGCGCTTATCCTCGCGGCATCTGTGGCGGGATGCGGCTATTCGACACGCTCGCTCGCGTACAGCAAAGCGACGAAGATATTCATCAAACCGTTCGAGAACAAGGTCGACCTGAATATAAGCACCGACCTTTCCGACAAGAACCCCTACCGGCTCTACCGTCCGGGAATGGAGGTCAAGGTCACGAACGCGGTGATAAACAGGTTCATGGTGGACGGCTACCTTAAAGTGGTCTCGGACGAAGACCAGGCGGACCTCATACTGACGGGCGCCCTGATAAATTACGACAAACAGCCCCTCAGGTACGACCAGCGCAGCGAGAACGTCGAAGAGTACAGGGCCAATATCATAGTGGACTTATCGCTCGAGGATGTGGCCAACGCCAAGACGGCCTGGACCGAGAACGGTTTCGTAGGTTTCCAGGAATACGCGCTGACCGGGCCGAAGGCCAAGTCGGAGGATACTGCGATAAACGAAGCGGTAGAAGACCTGGCGGACAGGATCGTTGAAAGGACCGTTGAGGATTGGTAGGGCCTTCAGATGCCCGGTTTAGTATATCTTTTTCTAGGAAGAGAGAACGCCCTTAAAGGGGAAGCCCTCGAAGAACTCAAGAAACA